>JAFYJP010000185.1 GCA_017538085.1 Bacteroidales bacterium
CACCTAAATCATTAGTAAAACTTGCCTCAAGGGTGACATCGTCTTTCGATGCACCTAATTGGTCAATAATCATTGCTTTTACTTTTTCTTCTATTTCTTTTCTTTCCATTTTTTTCTTGTTTTAGATTGAAATATTCTTTACAAAAGAATTTTTTGCAAAGGTCGTAATTTTTTTTCAAAAAAATGTTTTTTTATTTCAAAAGTTTTACACAGGGTATTTGGAAATGGATTACCTTTGCATTTTAAATATATTGAGATGAAGTTATTTTATTCTAAAAAGGTATTGCTGTCAGTATTATTAATACTGTCTCTCGTTTCCTGCAATAAAATGGAAATCAGAGACGTGGAATATGACGGCACATGGGTTGTTCCTCTTGCACATACGAGTATTAGCACCGAACGGCTGCTGTATAGTTTTCTCGATTCTTCGTACATAGATCACGATGACACCACTAACCTGGTAAAACTGGTCTATTCCATGGATTTCGGTTCCATTGGAATCAGAGACTTACAATCTTCACTGCTTAATGTTGATACCACACTTCATATTTCGGGATCGAAAAGTTTTTCGGATATTCCGGGTACTGGTACGCAAAACTTCTATTATCGTGACACGTTGATGATTAACCTGAATGATTTTACCGATGATTTGAATGTTACACTTGATTCACTTTACTTGAACTCGGGGGAATTTGGCTGTATGGTGAATTTTGATCTTCCTGAAGGGTGGAGCTGGAGTATTGTTGTTTTCTCCGATAACCTTAAACTAAACGGCAACAAATTTTCCCATAAGTTTGACAAGAACTCCAATTCAGTTAATATCTCTATGGCGGATTACGGATTCTTTCCGACCGATGGAAGAGAAATGATTTTCGTGTCTGACCTTACGCTTACTGTTGTGGGACCTTGTCCGGCTGATACTGTAAATTTCAGTATGGATGTCTCATTCTCCGGTTTTGCCATTGACAGAATGTTTGGCGATTTCAGCGGATTGAGCTATTCATACGCCAACAGTTTGGATTTTGATTTTGAGATACCATTTGATGATTGGGAAGTATATGGGACGAAACTGCGGGCTACCCTTGTGACGAACTTGGGTTCAGCCTTCAAACTCACTTTCGATGAATTCAACCTGTCGAATGCTTCGGGAGCAACACTTGTAGTCATCGAACCTGGTGAGGTATATGAATTCAAATGCCCGTCCCAATTCGAAGAATACGTGGTTGACGAGATTTCATTGGATGTGCCTCCAGAATTGTTCACATTCGAACCCAACAGAGTGGATTTTGCGATTAAACTCGAAACGTTGGAAGATAACATTAAGGACTATATTACCATTAACTCTCGGATTTCCAGTGGTATTTCTGTTGAAGTTCCAATGCAACTCAGAATTGATGAAATAGAAGTCATTGATTCATTGCCTTTTAATGGATTGGGACTGGAAGAATCGACGGCAAGTATGATGAATATGATTGATAACTGTGATATCTTAATTGACATAGAAAATTCAATACCTATGGATTTGTCGATGATGTGTGTCTTTCTTGATAGTACTCTCCATGTGATAGATACGGCTTTCGGAGAGATGATTAATATCAAATCTGCCGTCGTGGATTCGGATACGCATGATGTGATTTCACCTACGGTTTCAAATTTGACATGGAACCTGACACCTGAAAAGACCATGGAAATCAATGAAGCGCGAATGATATACTTGGTCTGCAGGATTAACACTACCGAAGGTGAGGAGTATGTAAATATTCGGTATGATGGCGTTCTCGACGTATCTCTTAGAGCCAGGATAAAATTCAACAATATTGAATTTAATAATTAGGGGGACAGGTCTATGAAACGAATAATATTATCTGCTGCTTTATTTTTGATTTTCCAGATTGCCTATTCACAGGACAATACTGCTATTTATCTTATGAAGAACAATACTGAAAATCTGGCTTTTAATCCGGCAAATCCGGTTAATCGCAACTATATTAATATACCTATGCTCGGCAACTTTTCTGCAACTGGCAGGATGCCGTTCTCGTTTAACGATTTGTTCCGTAAGAATGATGACAATACATTTACTGTCACTCCACGAAATATGTATAATGTACTGAAAGAGAATAATGTGATTTCAGCAAGCGTGAACGAAAAAATTATCGGTTTCGGTTTTAGGGTAAAGAATACATTTCTCGATGTAGGTCTCAGTTTCAAGACAGATGTCAATATGTTGATTCCGAAGGAACTGGTTGGACTGATTGTCAATGGAAATGCTTATTATGCCGACAGAAATGAAGCTGTGGTCTTAGACAATATGTATGTCAATTTTAACAGCTATGCTGAATTTGGTGTTGGAGTACAGCAGACTTTTGGAGAGAAACTCAGAGTTGGCATCAGACCTAAGTTCTTGCTTGGTTTGGCAAATGTTGAAACCAGGAGATTTAATGCGACATTCTATACTTCCCCTGAATATGATTCAATTTGGGTAAAGGAAGATATTTTGTTGGAGTCGAGTTGCCTGTATGATTACGTCAACAAGACCGGTATCGGCAAATTTTTTGACAATCGAGGCTTCGCCTTTGACATTGGAGCCACTTATCAGATAAATGACCGCTTCAGCGTTGGGGCGAGTGTGCTTGATTTGGGGCTAATTTGGTGGAATTCAAATAATTATGAATATACCGCTGATGGGGAGCTGACATTCAGTGGTATTGAACTGGACATATTACAACAAAATTTAAGTTTCCAGGGAGAATTGGATTCGCTTGTCAAGATTTTGAATATCAAGACTGAGGAAATTCCGCAATACACGACACATACAAATACCAAAGTGTTGCTTCAGGGCAATTATGATATTAATGACATTCACCGTATTTCAGCATCTGCAAGGCTTGACTTCATCGAAAGCCAAGTAAATCCTTATTTTTCTGCCGCCTACGTTTGCAATCCGGCAAGATGGTTTGAAGTCGTAGCCAATGCTTATTATTATAGGCAAATGTTCAATTTGGGTACAGCCTTGGGGTTTTCCCTTGGACCTTTTTATCTTAATATGTCCGTTGCCACATTGTTGAATGTGAACCGGCTGGAGAATGTCAAGGCCTTCAGTGGCGGTATCGGTATGTCTTTCATTTGGTAGTGATGCGTTGCTGCAGATTTAATGTTATTATAATGTTATCATATGAGGAAGGCATTAATTACGGGAATAACAGGGCAGGACGGGAGTTTTTTGGCTGAGTTTCTAATTGGGAAAGGCTACGAAGTTCATGGCATCATGCGCCGCAGTTCCACATTCAACACCCAGAGGATAGAACACCTGTATCTTGAGGGATGGGTTCGCGACATGAAACAGAAAAGACTCATCAATCTGCATTGGGGAGATATGACTGATTCAAGCAGTCTCGTTCGAATCATTAACGAGGTCCGGCCCGATGAAATATACAACTTTGCAGCACAAAGCCATGTGAGGGTGTCGTTCGATGTTCCGGAATTCACTGCCGACACCGATGCGGTGGGTGTTCTGAGACTTCTCGAGGCTGTCCGGATATGCGGACTTGACAAGACTTGCCACATTTATCAGGCGAGTACATCTGAACTTTTTGGTAAAGTGCAGGAAACCCCGCAGAAGGAGACGACTCCTTTTTATCCACGCAGTCCTTACGGCGTAGCAAAGTTATACGGTTTCTGGATTATGAAGAATTATCGTGAAAGTTACGGCATGTACTGCTGCAACGGAATACTTTTCAACCATGAAAGTGAACGTCGCGGGGAGACTTTCGTGACAAGGAAAATCACCCTTGCCGCTGCCCGTATAAGTCAGGGATATCAGGATAAACTGTATCTTGGCAATCTCAATTCATTGCGTGACTGGGGCTATGCAAAGGATTATGTGGAATGTATGTGGATGATACTGCAACAGCCGGAACCTGATGACTTTGTCATAGCAACAGGGGAGAATCATACGGTGAGAGAGTTCGCGACATTAGCCTTTAAGGAGGTTGGTATTGACTTGGAGTGGAAAGGCGAAGGAATAAATGAAAAGGGTGTTGTCAAGGAGGTAAGAGATATATGCGGAAATACAGAGAAATACAGGAGAAATAAATTGACGGTTGGTGATGTGATAGTTGAAGTGGATTCGAGATATTTCAGGCCGGCGGAAGTGGACCAGCTTCTCGGAGACCCGACTAAGGCTAAGGAAAAGCTTGGATGGAATCCGCAAAAGACAAGTTTCTCCGAGCTCGTTCATCTGATGGTCACTCACGACATGCGTAAAGTACGTGAATTATATTATGCTGCGAAATGACGGTTGACGGAGCTAATAGTCTGAAACCATGTTAGATAAGAACATTAAAATATATGTTGCCGGTCATAATGGACTGGTAGGCTCGGCAATATGGAACAACCTCAAGCAGAGAGGTTACAATAATCTTATCGGTCGTAGTCACAGAGAACTTGACTTGACTGACCAGAATGCTGTCAAGGATTTCTTCGACAAGGAACAGCCGGATGTTGTGGTGCTTGCAGCTGCATTTGTTGGCGGTATTATGGCTAACAGTCTTTATCGTGCTGACTTTATCATGCAGAATATGAAGATTCAGTGCAATGTCATCTCCAACGCATACAGTCATCGCGTGAAAAAACTTCTTTTTCTTGGCTCTACCTGCATATATCCTAAAAATGCCTTGCAGCCGATGAAGGAGGATACCTTACTGACTGGTCCGTTGGAATATACCAATGAAGAATATGCGATTGCCAAAATAGCCGGTATGAAGATGTGCGAGAGCTACAATTTGCAATATGGCACAAATTTCATAGCTGTGATGCCGACAAACCTTTACGGTCCGAACGATAATTTCCATCTTGAAAACAGTCATGTGATTCCAGCGATGATGCGGAAAATTTACCTTGCAAAACTCATTGCCGATGATAATTGGAATGCCATCTGTAATGACTTGAATAGGAGACCAGTACAAGTGAAAGGTGAAATGTTTGCAAGGTTGGAAGACGGAAAATCGGAAGATGAGAAGAGGATGGTTAATGGTGAGAGCAGTAAGGATGAGATACTTGCAGCTTTGATGTCATACGGTATTGAGGACAATAAGGTCACACTATGGGGTGATGGTTCGCCCTTGCGGGAGTTTCTTTGGAGTGAGGATATGGCTGATGCTTCGGTGTATGTTCTGCTTAATGTTGATTTCAAGGATATAATCGGCGTCGATAACTATAGCAGTGTCTTTTATGGCGTGAAAGCCGATGGGGTAGTTGATCGTAATAATGCTGAAGGTCGTGGTGGCGCAATACCGGATTTGGGTGAGATTCGTAACTGTCACATTAATGTGGGAACAGGTAGGGAGTTGACTATCAGTGCTCTTGCCGAACTGGTTGTAAAAACAGTCGGATTCCAAGGTGAGGTCGTTTGGGATGTAACGAAACCCAATGGAACTCCACGCAAACTCATTGATGTGGAGAAGTTACACCGCCTGGGATGGCATCATAAAGTTGAAATTGAGGAAGGTATTGAGAAATTGTTCTCTTGGTTCATTAGGAATTAGATGGTTTTCAGCAGCGACTCTTTGCCCACTGTCATACATAATCAGGAAGACATTCGGGGAATGCTTTTGGATGTCATGACGTGGCTGATGGGTAGAGGTGATGGCTTTTCTTTCTCAATGGGTACTGGCTCCGTCATCACCGCAACGGCTTGTTTCTTACTTCACAAGACGAGGAACACCAACACTATCTGCGCGAGGAGTATCAGAGGAATGCCGTATCTGAACTTCTTATGCATGGTCTTGTGATGCCATACTTTCATTCCTAACCATGCTCCGATGCTACCGCCAAAAACCGCCATCATCAATAACGCAGTCTCTGAGATTCTCCACTTGGACTTCTTCGCTTTCCGTTTGTCGATACCGTACATGAAGAAAGCAACCACGTTGATGACAGCGAGGTAGATGATGGCAATATGCAGGTGGTTCTGGTCGTTCATTCAGCACTTTTGTTACATCTTAATCATGCGATAGCCCATCCTTTTCAACTGCATATAGGCTCCCATCAGGTAGAGCTGATGCAGACAAGAAACGTAGGCATTGAAAGCCTCTTTGGTACCAGGCTCGATGTGCTGGTGCATCAGAGAATTATAGACTCGTGAGGCGCATTCGCCTACCAGTTTTTCCAGCATTGTATATTCAATGCCGCTCAATAACAGAACATCTTCACGGATATATTCGTCCATGCGGTCATATCCTCTTTGGTCCCGCAAGTAGGCATAGATGTCTTCTATCTTCGAGTATAATTCCCATTCATCATCCCAAAACTTGGCGATGGCCATACCAATATACATCATCCAGCCAAGGGAGGCAGACGGGAAGTCATTGAATTCCCTGATGCCATCGGGAATGTAAGCTTTTGCTATCTGTTCCCATTTCTCTTCAACATCAGGACACTCAGGCAGACGTTCATCAACCTCTTTCATAGATTGGAGAAACTGGTGCAAGTCCTGATGTAGTTGTTCCTCAAATTGTTCCATAAGATTCATTATCCTTTCAATATGGGTGCAAAAATAGTCGATTTTCATTAAAATAATTGCCGAAATAACGTACATTCACTTGCGAAATGGCAGATTTAAGCCTTGATATATTTTTCGTGCCTGATTACAAGGTTGTAAAAATTTACCTCAAAAATCATTTTCTAGTCGGCTGCCGTGATATGATGCGACTGTCGTAATACGATGTGGCTGTCGTAATACGGCAGCCCTACAATGCATTGGA
>JAFYJP010000021.1 GCA_017538085.1 Bacteroidales bacterium
AAGTTATTTGTTGGAATTTTTTCCTTTTATAGTTCTAATTGAGGAGGTTAACATTGCCACCAATTCGGCGGCATCTTTATCCAAAGGTTCATATTCTTCTTTTGATATAATATCCGATAAAAACAATACTTTAAGCCAATAACGAGTTTCATCTGCTTCTTTTTTCCACTTTCCACTTTCCGCTTTCCGCTTTCCACTTTCCACTTTTTAAACTTCCTTCTCCCCCGTCACATACTCGAATATGACTGATTTCTTGTATTCCTTCAACGCCTCTATTTTCTGCTGCTTGATGGCAATCAGTTCGTCAATCTCGGCGCACTTGCGGTCGAGGAAGGTGAGAAGTGAGAGTTGAGAAGTGAGAGGTGGGATGGGAAACTTTTGAGCAACGATTTCAGATGCAACAACACTCGGCAATGCAGTCTGGGTTATAAAAGGTTGCCAATCAAATGCAGAAAGCATATAATAGCAATATTTTGCTAAAAGGTTTTTTTTGAATGTGAGGAAATACATTGTATCAACAGCCCAAAATTTTCCTTCGGTATAGATGGGTTTTCCTAAAGTCCCTTTTCTGCCGAAAAGAACCGCCTCGCCGTCATACAAATAGTTATCAGTGTATTTAAAAACACCACCAGATCCAAAGACTCTTATGGCATTTTCTGAGAACTTATCTACTTCTTTGACGATTTCCCTTCCATTGTGAACAGTAACAAAATGCTTCAATAGACCAATTGTCCACCCTTCAGGCAACTTCTCACTTCTCACCTCTAACTTCTCACCTTTCATTGCTTCTCACTTTTTTTTAGCGTCTTAATTGAAGAAATCAACATTGCGATAATTTCGTTCAAGTCGGAGTTCATAGAGTCAAAAACGTCTTTGTTTATGTAATCGGTCTCAACCAGAAGTTCCAACCAATATTGTGTTTCATCGGCTTCCTTTAGTGCAATACTTTTTTTATGCACAAAGTCAGCTGTGCTTTCTGCGTTTCTGCCTTCATGAATATTTGCACCAATACTTGTTCCAGATCGAAGAATCTGCTTTGAAATCACAAATTCTTTTTTTTCTTCTACCAAATACTTGTACATATTAACAATGCGAATCGCAAACTTCTTTGATTTTTCCTGTAGTATATTTTTCATTATTCACAAAAAATAGATTTCACCTCTCACCTCTAACTTTTCACCTCTCACTTTCCACGGGATACCGCTGTCTTAATATTTCGTTGCCATCATAATTCCTTTATTTGCTGGTGTCATAACTGGTGTCATAAATCAATCAACTGATTTCAACAGCACCCAGTGTCCAGCACTTGTGTTGCCTTCCCTGATGATGACGCGCTTTTTTTGCAGGTCTGCAAGGTCACGTTCGACAGTTCTTTTAGCTACCGACAAAACTACCGACATTTCGCTTGTGGAAACAAATGAGTTGTTTTCTATTAATATGCATATTTTCTTCTGTCTTTCAGACAGTTGAACTGCCGACAAACTACCGACATCACTTACGACATTGCCAGTGACATTTGACAGTTCTATAAACTTTGTCCGTTCCACGGAGACCCGGACACCGCCGCAGAAGTTCTCGACCTTCGGCATCGGCATCCCAGCTGCGGTAAACCCGTCACGTATCTTCTTGTAACCGCGTCCCCATCTGTCAATGAATCCGGCCATGAACATGGCATTGGCGATGTTGCGGTTGCGCGGTTTTGATGAGTGGTCGCCCAAAAGCGTTTCCTCAGTATAACCTAAAGGCAGCTCTCCCTCGTTCCACACCTCCAGACGGTCAGCATAGACGTGCATCTGAATATGCACCCCAGTGTAGTCTTTGTGGGTCACGGCATTGTATAGTATCTCGCGCAGGGCTTCCTTGGGAATCTCCAGTGTCTCGTACCGCTGCATCCCTTCGAAGCGTACTGGTGACACAAGGTATTTGCCTTGCAATAGCTCCATCACCTTGTCCACCATCTGGATGATGTTGCCCTCCACGACATCCTGGAACAATAAGTCGGCTTCGTCCTTTCCAAAGCGCCCAATGTTGAATGTCACGCTGGGAAAGAACTTCATGGGCTTTTTTCCAAAGAGCAGTATGGCCGCATTCTTCAGTTTTCCATCATTATCGATAAGACCGAGACTGGTTAGTACCTGCTCGGTAGGTGCATTGCGGTCATCTTCTGGAATGCGCTGTGCCTCGACACCTTTTTTCAGGAAGTATTCTATAGCCGCACGGTCGATGTCATCCAGCGTGGCATGGTCGTTGGGAATATCATCCCACGAACGTCCCATCTTCTTCAGCACGAACTGCTGCAGGGCCGCGCCTCTCATTTCCTGTTTGGTGGACCCGCTACGATAGTGGTAAGTGCCTTTGTAGGCAATAGGGATATTGCTTGGTTCCACCACAATCTCTATATATTCACAGTTGGCGGCTTTTAACAGGTTAACATCGCAAACTATCCCCAACAGCGTGGCAATCTTGTTGGGAATATCCTCCATGAGTTGTTTCGCTCCTTTTACGCCCACTATCTTACAGTCATCATTAACGCCTATGTATATTTTGCCGCCTTTAGCGTTTGCAAAACCACACACCCATTTCAAGTATTCATCGCGCCAACTCTCCTTGTATTCTATGTTCTGGTTTTCACAGGCATCTAACTTCATTATTACATCCATACTGTCTTTATTTTATTAAAATGCACAAAGAAACTTTTGAATTGCAAACTTTCTGGCTGTAACTCATTTTTTCTCATGTATAGCTTCCAATCTTGTATTGCACATTCCATATACGCCGTGTCTCTACTATCCTAAAATCTTGTTCATCAACTCGGTCTCCTTCGCCTCCAACTCTTTAAGGTGGGCGAAGATTTTGTCACTCGGTTCCAGCGGCACATACTTGTAGAACTCCCGTGTGAACGGAATCTCGTAGCCGACCTTTGTTGCCTTTTCGTTCACCTTCGCTTTGGGTTGGAACGGCAGAACATTCTTTTCCATATATGTCTCCACATCGTCCTTCCACGGGATAATCTCGGTGTCCTTCTGTGTCTTGGGTTTGGGGGATTTGGCATTGTCCGTTTGAGACGCACGTCCGTGCGTCTCTACATTCCTTTTCCCGTATTCGGGAACAGGTTCGGCGGCAATTGACACACTGCTGTAATCAACGGCAGGAAATTCCACCGTAACCTTGCGGAACTTGAAATCCTCGTTGTCCTTCACCTTGCTCTCCACGGTCAGGTCGCCGTCGGTGAAGGTATCGTTGGAGAAAGCGTTGTATGCCTTCGTTATCAGCGCTATGCAGGTGTCGTCGAACTCGTTGCGCTTGTTGCCCAACGGTTTGCGACGCTTCACACAGCACTTACTTGCATCAATCAACTGCACCTTGCCTGCACGCTCGGCGGATTTGTCCTTGGTTATCACCCAAATGTAGGTGGCAATGCCCGTGTTGTAGAACATATCGTTGGGAATCTGCACAATCGCCTCAAGCCAATCGTTTTCCAGCAGATAACCACGGATATTGCTCTCACCGCTGCCGGCATCACCTTTGAATAATGGCGAACCGTTCTGAATAATCGCCATACGACCTGTGTCCTTCAGTTTCGCCACACCATTCAGCACAAACAATTGTTGGCTGTCGCCAATGGCAGGAAGCCCTGCGCCGAAGCGACCATATTCGCCTTTCTTGTGTTCCTCTTCCACCTTTGCCTTCTCGTTCTTCCATTCGATACCGAAAGGCGGATTGGAGATGATATAGTCAAATGTGAAACCCTCAAATTGGTCGTTGGAGAGGGTATTGCCGTGCTTCATATTCTCAGCATCGCCGCCCTTGATAAGCATATTCGCCTTGGCTATGGCGAAGGTCTGTTCGTTCAGCTCCTGCCCAAACTCGGTGAGACTTGCATCGGGGTCAATCTCGTGCAGTTTCTCGGAAAGGCAGTCCAACATCTGCGAAGTCCCCATCGCCATATCGTACAGCGTGGCAGTTATTCCTTCGTCTTGCAGGTTCAGTTTCTTCGGGGCGACCAACAGTTCCGCCATCAGGTAGATAATGTCCCGTGCGGTGAAATGCGCTCCAGCCTGCTCATCGTAACTTTCTGAAAACTTGCGCACCAACTCCTCGAATATGTAGCCCATATCCACAGCGGAGATGGCATCCAATCCCATATACGCCTTCTTGGAACAGAACTCCTGAATTACATTGTAGAGAATGCCATTATTGTCCAACTTGGTGATTTCCTTGTCGAAGTCAAACTTCTCCAAGATGTCAATAACATTGTTAGAAAAATGGTTCAGGTAGGAGCGGAAGTTATCGGCTATGTTCTCGGCATCCGACAGCAGCCCCTCCAAAGTGAAAGGGGAGAGGTTGTAGAAGTCGAAGCCTGACGCTTCAGTGAGGAATCCAACTTTCACAGCGAGACCACGCTTGTCAAGTTGGGCGTTAGTGTCAAGCACCTTCTGTTTGGTCGGAGCAAGCACATCGCTGAAACGTTTGATGACGCACATCGGCAGCACCACGTTGCCGTATTCGTGGGGCTTGTATGTGCCTACGAGTTTGTCGGCAATCGCCCAAATGAGATTCGCTTTCTCCTGTATATTGACGGTCGTCCGTTTCTGCAATTCTTCGGTTGACATTGAGTATAAAAATGATAATAATGAAAGCAAAGATAACAAAAAAGCAGATGTGGAGAGAAAGTGACATAAAAAAAATCTCACAAGTCATTATCAAACAGACTTATGAGATTTGTTGGCGGAGAGGGGGGGATTCGAACCCCCGGTACCCGTGATTAGGTACGACAGTTTAGCAAACTGTTGGTTTAAGCCACTCACCCACCTCTCCTACTTAAAAATTAAAAACACTAATTTATGAAAACAATTCACCTTTCAGAATTGCGTTGCAAAGGTAATATTTTTTTCGTTTCTATACGTATTCCAACAAGATTTTTTTTTGATATTCAAATTTATCCTTTCAAATTTCTTATCTGTTCTTCTATAACAGCTATTTTGTTGGTGGCATCTTCCTTTTTCTTACGCTCCATAGCCACAACCTTTTCGGGAGCACTCAATACAAAACGCTCATTGTTGAGTTTCTTTTCGACAGCCTTCAAAAATCCTTGAGCGTATTCCAATTCCTTCTGCAACTTTTCCAATTCTATCGCAACATCTATCGTAGATGGGACGGGAATGTAAAACTCTGTGGATCTGACAATAAACGATAATGCACCGTCAACCTTTTCGCTCACGTATTCAATTTTTTCAATGTTGGTCAGCTTGCTCACAACACTGTCAAATGTCTCATCCTTGACCTCATTGTTGTTTTTCTTGATATAAAGTGTGATAGGCTGTTTTGGCTTGATATTCTTTTCAACACGCTGTGTACGGATTGCAGCGATTACCTCAGCCGCAAACTCGAACTGTGCAAGAATTGACGCATCGTATGACGTTGCTTCAGGCATTCTGGTAACCATAATGCTTTCATTTTCACCACGTGGCTTGATGTTGTGCCATACTTCCTCTGTGACAAAAGGCATGAAAGGATGGAGTATTTGCATCAATTCCTCAAGAAAATCAACAGCATTCTGATATGTTGTCTTATCCATCAACTCACCATAAGGCGGTTTGATTATCTCAAGATACCATGAGCAGAAATCATCCCAAATGAGCTTGTATGTCGCCATAAGCGCCTCGGAAATACGATATTCGTTAAACAGTTCGTCAATGTGCATCAACGACATGTCGATTTTTGCACGGAGCCATTTGCAAGCAACTTTCGAATAGTCAGGCTGCGGCTTATTTTCGTCAACCTTCCATCCTGTAACCAATCTGGTGGCATTCCATATCTTATTTGAGAAATTTCTCCCTTGTTCACAGAGACTCTCGTCAAACGGAAGGTCGTTGCCGGCAGGTGATGTGAACAACACACCTGAACGAATACCATCTGCGCCATACTGTTCGATGAGTTTAATCGGATCAGGAGAATTGCCGAGAGATTTGGACATCTTGCGGCCAAATTTATCTCTCACAATACCAGTGATATAAACATTTTGGAAAGGAACTTCCTTACGATATTCCCATCCTGCCATAATCATTCTTGCAATCCAGAAGAAAATGATATCCGGTGCAGAGATAAGGTCGCTGGTAGGATAGTAATATTTAATTTCCTCATTGTCAGGATATCTTATTCCATCAAATACTGAAATAGGCCAGAGCCATGACGAAAACCATGTGTCAAGGACATCCTTATCCTGTTCAATATCGTCAATTGTGTATTTGCCGTTGCCGAATTTCTCCTCAACCTGCTTGAATGCCTCTTCCTTGGAATGAGCCACAAACATGTCACCGTTAGGCAGATAATAAACTGGAATTCTCTGTCCCCACCATAACTGACGGCTTATGCACCAGTCTTTGATGTTAGTAAGCCAATAGCGATATGTGTTTTTGAATTTTTCAGGATGGAACTTTATAGTGCCGTTCTCAACAAGTTCAAGGGCAGGTTTTGCCAACTTGTCCATCTTCAGGAACCACTGCAATGACAGTTTAGGTTCTATAACTGCATGTGAACGTTCCGAAAGTCCGATTTTGTTGACATAGTTTTCTATCTTAACAACATAACCTGCTGCATCCAAGTCTTTTATGATTTCATCGCGGACAACAAATCTGTCCTTGCCGACATAAAGCTGTGCGTTCTCGCTGAGCGTACCGTTATCGTTGAGAATGTCGATGCTTGGCAAATGATGCTTAATACCGATATTATAGTCATTGATGTCGTGTGCAGGGGTAATCTTCAGACAACCAGTACCGAACTGCATATCCACGTATTCGTCTTCAATGATAGGAATTTCCCTGTTCACCAAAGGAACTATGACTTTCTTGCCGTGCAGGTGATGGAAACGCTCATCAAGCGGATTTACACAAACAGCTGTATCGCCGAGGATAGTTTCAGGACGTGTGGTGGCTATCGTAACCCACTGATTTTCTTCACCGACGATAGGGTAGCGAAGGTAATACAGTTTCGACTGCTGTTCCTCATAAATGACTTCCTCATCGGAGACTGCTGTCAAAGCCACAGGGTCCCAGTTGACCATTCTTACACCTCTGTAAATAAGACCTTTGTTGTAAAGGTCGATGAAAACATCGATTACAGACTCATACAAAGCAGGATCCATTGTAAAACGGGTGCGTGACCAATCGCATGATGCACCGAGTTTGCGGAGCTGTTTCAGAATGATTCCGCCGTGTTCCTCTTTCCATTCCCAAGCATATTCCAGAAACTGTTCTCTAGTGAGGTCGGATTTCTTAATGTTGCGTTCTTTGAGCATGCCAACCACCTTTGCTTCAGTGGCAATGGAAGCATGGTCTGTGCCCGGCACCCACAAAGCGTTGTAACCTTGCATCCTCTTACGACGGATGAGGACATCCTGAATCGTATTGTTGAGCATGTGTCCCATGTGAAGCACACCTGTAACATTTGGTGGCGGAATAACTATAGTATAAGGTTTTCTATCATCAGGCTTAGAAGAGAAAAAGCCGTTCTCATTCCAAAATTTGTACCATTTGTCCTCTATTTGCAAAGGGTCATATTTAGCAGCTGTTTCCATTATAATTACAAATTAGATTATCAAAATAATAAATTGCAAAATTATACTTTTTTCCGATTAACCCATTAGCAATTTTCATAAAAAAATTAACAATGAAAATGATAGGAAATACACGTTGACAATTACTGTTAACGTGACATATATTCAATATGAAATGGGATTGATTCAAGGGGAAGTTGTCCGACCAGGTTTCGAACCTGGACTCTTCAGAACCAAAATCTGACGTGTTGCCAATTACACCATCGGACAAAGTTGCTTTCTTAAATGCGGCTGCAAAAATAACATTTTTTTCAAATATGAATACTATAAACGAAAAAAACTTTTTACAACGAAGAACGATATACGACGAAAAACGAAAGACGAAAGACGATATACGAAATACGATAGGACAGCGGATGGTGAGTTTTTAAAATAAAAAAACCGGCAATTCGATGAACTGTCGGTTTCGATGTCGGGGTAGTAGGATTTGAACCTACGACCTCCTGCTCCCAAAGCAGGCGCGATAAGCCGGGCTACGCTATACCCCGTTGTCCTTTCCTTTAAAAGACGCTGCAAAAATAATACTTTTTTTCGTATTGATTCACTTTTGACAAAAAAAATTTTTCCCACGCATATTGCATTAAGAATCAAGTATAAATAAAAGTTGCAACAAATAAGCAGAAGCCTAATAAATAAAAGGAATGCACTTTTTACGGTGCAACTTTGTAAAATCATCGCCGAATTCCTCGACATATTTGTCGTAAAGGGCAGATGAACGCGGGACGAGATTGGCAAATGTGAAGAGGAAAAACACAAGTCCCGAAGGGCTCCACGTGAGAACAGCAAAGCCAAACCATTCAACCAGTTCCCCGAAATAGTTGGCAGAACTCACATATTTGAACATACCTCCCATAGGTATGTAATGCCGTGTGTCGCCAGACTTGCGAAGATGTCGGACTATATAATCGGATTTCAGATTAGCATAAAACCCAAACAAGAAAATTAACGATCCAATTATGAAACGCGGGTCCCAAAGCCAGCTTGTCTGATATGGCTGTGGTTTAATGATCGTTGGGAAGAACAGCCATCCGCCTTGCATATAGACATTCACAAGATTATGTATAATGCTCATAATCACAATGGCGACAGGTATCGTGCTGTTGCCTCGGATTAGCAGCGGAAAGATAAACGAACGTTGAAAATAATGGACAAGAAATAAGATTGTCATGACAGTGACAGCAACATTGGTGTAACTCTTTGTATATATAAATAGCCAAAGCATACATATAAAAACAGGTGCCTCCATTATCATCCAACCGACCTTATTGTTGATTTCCAACCCCCATTTAGAGTTGCGAAGATAACCATAGCCAGCCCTGAAACGCTGCAAAGCAATGAAAACAAACACTGCCAACACCAACATCACTATCAACACAACTCGGTATATAGGTAAAGTAAAAATTGAATTAATATCCATAACTATCTGATTATATATATTTTATAATTTACAACTCAAACCATTTGTTAAAATGCAAAAATACAATAAAATTTAATATATATTTGCAATTAAAAGTATAAACAATAATAATTTATAATTGATATGAAATTGAAATACGTGAGATTACTATTTGTAATGACTGTCATGCTGATGACCACACCGCTGTATTCGCAGGAAAACAATGCATTGAATACTGATTTAAGCGATGAATTTAAGGAGGAGCCGAAGAAATGGTGGCACGAAGGTACTGTAAACATTTCGCTTGCCCATGATTTTGATTACAACATTGACAAAATCATTCACGAATTTACAGGATCCTTATATGGTGAATACAACCTGCACTACAAGGGGAAAAAATGGGTTTACGATCTTCATTCAAATGCATTATTGAAATATGTGTATGATGATTATTTCGATGCTGTCGGCAAACTCAGAAAGAAATCCGACAATCTGAATATCAGGAATGAAGCCGCCTACGTGTTGGTAGGTAATATGTACCTCAACTTTTATGCTGGATTCTATACTGACATAATGCCGATAATGCATTATACAACTGTAAACAACGAAACCGTTGGCACAAAAATGGGTGGTTTTCTGTCACCCGGTTATATAGATGTGGCACCAGGCATTCAGTGGCGTTTCCGTGAAAGTGAAGATTCATTCTTCACACTTGGCATCAGTCCCACATCGTTTAGATTTGTAACATGCACTTTCGACAATGAAGACAGCCGCAGGGCAATCCTCGGCGATTATTACTGGAGCAAAGGTGTGGACATTGCATCGGAATTCGGTGCGTCCGGAATTATCCAGTTTTCATGGAAAAGAGATAAGTTTTCAGGTAACACACGATTCACTTTATATGCACCTTACAGAAAATATGGGGAGAAATACGACGTGGATGCCAACTTGGGACTTAGACTGACATATAAAATTTTCAAAGTGCTGAATCTGAACTTTCTTCTCAGCACCAAATACTACAACTCATTGTACCATACTTACGCCATGTCGGAAGACCGCCTGACAAAAAACGCAACATTCAGGGAACTTGTAAATATTGATTATAATTTTACGCTTGGGTTAGGATTCAATTTCTGATAATAATTATGAAAACCATA
This sequence comes from Bacteroidales bacterium, assembly GCA_017538085.1. GTDB lineage: Bacteria > Bacteroidota > Bacteroidia > Bacteroidales > BM520 > RGIG7150. The sequence continues at coordinate 10,169 of JAFYJP010000021.1, forward strand.
TATCTGGCAGGAGGATGTTTCTGGGGAACAGAACATTTCTTCAAAAAAATTCCAGGTGTCATTTCAACTGAAGTAGGCTTCAGCAACGGACTAAGTTCAATTGTCAACCCATCATACAAAATGGTGAAACAGGGTGATACTGGATTTGCAGAAACAGTGAAACTCGACTATGATGAAGCAATACTTGAACTGAAAACTATTATCAAATTGTATTTCAAAACCATAGACCCAACATCACTGAATCATCAAGGAGGCGATTTCGGCACACAATACCGCACTGGAATTTATTACACTGACGATAATGATTATATTATTGCCAGAGACATGCTTGCCGAAGAACAGAAAAAATATTCCCAGCCACTGGCAGTCGAACTGCTTCCGCTTAAATCGTTTTACACAGCTGAGGAATATCACCAGGATTATCTCGACAAAAATCCCGATGGCTACTGTCATATTCCATTATCACTTATGAACTATGCCGACGAACTGCGCAACGAATATTATTCCAAAAAAAATAAAAAAGATGTCACAATCAATGAGTTTTAAATAAATTTGCAGAACGGAATATCAATAAAAAATCAATACAGTATGAAAAAATCCCTATTAATTATTTTGGCATTGATGCTGCTTGGCACATTCAATGCAAACGCTCAGAAACTGACCAGTTCCAAAGACAAGGAAGAAGGTTTCCAATTCACAACAATCAAGGAACTTCCGATAACCGGAATCCGCAACCAATATCGTTCCTCAACATGCTGGGCACATTCAGGACTAGCCCTCATGGAAGCCGAAGCATTAAGAATAAAAGGCATTAAGACCGACCTCTCGGAAATGTATGTTGTTAGTCATTCCATGATGGACAGAGCAGAAAAATACGTCCGTCTGCATGGGAACGCCACATTTTCTCCTGGCGGCAAATGTGGAGATGTTCTTTACTGTCTCGAGCATTACGGTTTTGTGACTCAGGATGCAATGCCTGGCCTCCGTTACGGAGACACACTGCCAAATCACAGTGAACTTGATGCCGTGGCAAAAGCATACGTCGATGCAATTGCAAAAGGCAAATTCAGCCATCTGTCACCAGTCTGGAAAGACGGTCTGCAAGGCATTTACGATTCATACCTCGGCAAATGTCCGGAAACTGTCAATGGCATGACACCTGTTGAATATGCAAAGTCACTTGGACTTGATGCCGACAATTACATTACACTTACATCTTTCACTCATCATCCTTTCTATACGGCATTCGGTCTTGAGATTGAGGACAACTGGAGAGACTTGCCATATTACAATCTTCCGATTGACGAGCTTATTGAAGTTATGAACTATGCTATTGATAAAGGATATACTTTTCAGTGGAGTGCAGATGTCAGCGAAACAGGGTTTTCACGCAACGGTGTTGCTGTAGTTCCTGATGTTAAAAAGGCAGAGAGCCTTATGGGTTCTGACATGGCACACTGGTTAGGAATGTCAACAAGTGAAAAACGCAGTGAAATGACATCCAAGCCATTTCCGGAGATGGAGATTACACAGGAAATGCGTCAGGAAGGTTTCGACAACTGGGAGACCACCGATGACCACGGACTGTTAATATTCGGCAAGGCAAAAGACCAGAACGGCAAGGAATATTTCATGGGCAAAAACTCATGGGGTGATGCTGGTGCATATCATGGAATATGGTACGTATCCGAGGCTTTCGCGCGTTACAAAACCATGAATATTGTGCTTCACAAGGACGCTTTGCCAAAGTCAATTGCGAAAAAATTAGGTGTGAAGTAGGAACTTGTTTTTGTTCCCGCATATCTTCATGCATAAAAGCACCTCTGCGGACCTGATGTTTGCAGAGGTGTTTTTTTTATTTGCCATCCACGCTTTCCAGCTTCTTCATTATAGAGAAGATGAATATTGCTGCAATAGTGCAGAGAACTATTAACACACTCCAGACCTGCCACAAAGGCAACTTGTCCCACAAACCGGTTATAACTCTTGTAAGATAGTTTCCGATTGCAGAAACGCCATACCAGCAACCCATCATGATACCTTTGTACTTCGGAGGTGCGACTTTTGTGACGAATGAAATTCCGATAGGGCTAAGCAACAACTCAGCTATAGTCAGCAGGAAATATGTGCTGATAAGCCAGTTCGGAGAAACACGCTGGGAAAGGTCCACCGAGCCGATGGCCATGACAAGGTATGCCACAGCAGCCATAATCATTCCATATCCAATCTTTCTTGGAGCAGAGATACCTTTGCCTTTCTTGGTGGACTCGGTAGCCATCAACATAACAAAAGGCGTGAAAACTACGATAAAGAACGGATTGAACTGCTGGAACTGCTCAGGGCGTACTGACATGATATCAGGAAATCCAAAGTACCTTACGATAACTATACCGAATGTCAATATCCAGACCATCAGCGAAATGATTTTTGCTGTTTTCCTTTCAGACTGGAAAGTGCTGAAAGCCGCATAAACACCTATTGCGAGCAGGACCAATGAAAGGACGTCAAATCCAATTCTGGCAAGGCCACTGGCGGTATCAAGAGTGTAATCCTTAGCGAACAAAGTCAGTCCGAGACCACTCTGCTGGAATGACATCCAGAAGACTATCACCACTGCAAAAACGAGGAACAGTGCAGTCATACGTGAACGAGTCTGTTTCGGCGTAAGTTCCTCCACATTGACGTTTGTAACTTTCTTTTCCTTTGCCTGTTTGAGGTTTACATCGGCATGAACAAACCATTTCTGGCAGGCGAGGTATATTATCATCGAAAAAACCAGTGAAAAACATGCCACTCCGAAACCGAGATTATATGAATTCGACAATGCATTCATATAAGCGGTGTCGGTTGCTGAGGCATTGACATCATAAATGAACCCTGCACGTTTCAGGAAGAAATTGGAAACACCAATTGCAGCAGCTGGAGCAAGCATGGAGCCTATGTTAATCGCCATGTAAAAAAGGCTAAAACCGTTGTCGCGGAATTGCTGATATTTCGGGTCATCATAAAGATTTCCGATTATAACCTGCAAATTACCTTTGAAGAATCCAGTGCCAATTGCAATCAGTCCCAAAGCAGTAAACATGCTTGCCTTGGCGACATCAATGCCCATCGGTATCGACAGAAGAAGATACCCAAGAAACATGACACAGATACCAAGTTTCACCATTTTACCATATCCAACCCTGTCGGCAATGAAACCGCCCACAAGCGGCATCACGTATGTTATTGCAATAAAAGCACTATAGATGCTTCCGGTTTGATTAATGCTATAACCGAATTTGGCCTGCAAGTAGAGAACAAAGATTGCAAGCATTGTATAATATCCGAAGCGTTCGCCTGTATTTGCCAGCGCCAACGCATATAACCCTTTTGGATGACCTTTGAACATAATTATAAATGAATTTTTTTACAGTAATCGTTATATACATCATCTACCACATCATCCCAGGTAATGTACAAATCACGTTTTGCACCTGTGGAGACTTTGTCGTAAAGTTCAGCATTTGAAAGTATTTCTTTGATTTTTAGCGCGTATGACTCTTCATTAGGTTCTGCTATAAAACCATTGACATTGTCGGTAACACTGCCTGCCGTCTTTGCACCTTCAATAAACACGGTAGGTGTGCCCTGACATGCAGCCTCAATCTGAACAAGAGAATTTGCATCATATAATGACGGGAAAAGGAAAAGTTTGGCACGTGAATATATAGATTCAAGCTCAGATTTGTCTGTGACTAAACCACACATTATCACTTCATTCTGAAGATTAAGTGAAGTAATGGTTTCGGACAGTGTCTTCTCGTCCTGACCTTGACCAACGAACATCATTTTGAATTTGACACCCATTTCCTTAACTTTGGCAAGAGAGCGCACAAGAAAATCAAGATTTTTAATCAGATTTATTCTGCCCACGAACAAAAACACAATGTCATCATCAGAAAGACCATATTTTCTGTTAATTAAAGCATCTGAGGCAAGTTTGTCTTTAACAGGAAGATGTTCGGTGGCATTGGGACGGATTTTGCATGGACTTGTCAAACCATATTCGTTTTCATAAAGTTTCTTGATTGCGGAATTCACTGTCCAGCATTCATTACAAGCATTAAATATGCTCATTATGCCGAACATGGCCACATCAATCAAGGGATAAATTTTAATATTTCTTTCCAAATCCTGTTTGTACTGCGAATGCAGGGTTGCTATGAGAGGCTTGTTGGAAATTTTGGCATAATTCAGCCCCACAAGCCCGACTGTGAACGGAGAATGGATATGAACAATATCAAGATTATCTCGGATAAGACTCAAGTCAAATTTTGCATCAAGTACTGGAATAGGCATAGCATAATCCAAATGCGACAGTGGCAATGAATAACAGCGCACAATAGGGTAGGTGTATTTTTTATCCTCTTCATTATCATAATCTTTGAACCTAGGGCAATAAACTGTCACATCACATTTATTGACTAACCTTTTTGCATAATTGTGTACTACGTTTATCACCCCGTCAACCATGGGATAATATGTATCTACAAAAAGACCAACTTTCATAATTATTAAATTGTATTGACGGGAAATCCCTCGTTTTACTACAAATTACAAAGATATACAAAAAATGGAATAATACTGTTATTTAATCTGACACAAAAAAAAGTGTATTTTTGCAAAAAAATTTTTGTAATGAAGAAAGTCTGCAAAAATATCCTACAATTTATTATCTATATTTTATCATGGTTCGTTTTCCGTCCTAAAATCTACTATTACGACGGAACAACCAAAAAAAGGGAACTGCCAAAGAAATGTATTCTAATATGCAATCACAATGCACATATTGACGGTGCAATGATAGGTGCAATCTTCTACAAATATCATGTTCATTGTTTGGCAGCAAAAGACCGTTTTGAACAGAGTAAATTTCTTGGATGGTTCCTTTATCAGTGCGACTGTATTCCAATAGACCGTAAAAATCTTGATACGACATGGATTCATGACAGTTTGGCTGTTTTAGAAAAAAACGAACCGGTATGTATTTTTCCGGAGGGACTGCGGAGCAAAGATCGCACAATTCTGCCATTTCATTCAGGTGTGACCACACTTGCATATTTGGCTAAAGTACCTGTCGTCCCAATCTATATAGACGGTCCATACACTCCTTTTCTCAGACGTTTCAAGATAATGGTAGGAGAACCTTACAATATTGAAAAAGAGTCAACTGACCAACAGTCCAATCACAGGAAAGGGTTTGTGGAATATATTGAGTCTTACACTAACGAAATGCGAGACAAAATTCTGGAATTACAGAAAAAATTGATTGATATAATTGAATAGAGGAGAGGGGAACCTTCGTCTTTACAGTCTATTCGTATCTGATAGCTTCTATTGGGTCAAGGCGGGAGGCCTTTTTGGCAGGATACCAGCCAAAGAAGACACCGGTAAGCGTACACACACCGAAACTCATAATGACGCTCCATGGCTGTATATAAGTCGGCCATCCTGCAAACATCTTTATAGCAACTGAAGCTAAAACTCCAAGCAAAACACCTATCAGTCCACCGGCAATACTAATAAGAACCGCTTCTATAAGAAACTGTGTCAAAATATCCCGTCCACGGGCTCCAACACTCATTCTTAACCCTATTTCCTTAGTCCTCTCAGTGACGCTGACATACATTATGTTCATAATACCTATACCACCGACAATCAATGAGATAGCCGCAACACAGGAAAGAAGGATAGTCAGTGTATCAGTAGTGCTTGACATCATAGAACTGAGCTCCTGCTGCGACCTGATTGTGAAATCGTCCTCATCATTGGCAAGAAGCTTATGATTCTCCCTCAAGATTTCAGTCAGTTCGTCAATGGCTTTTTCCGTCATATCCTCTGAAACGGCAGAGCAGTATATACTCTCAAGGTAAGTCACAGCCAGAATACGTTTCATGACAGTGGTATATGGAGTAAGCACCACGGCATCCTGGTCCATACCCATACTGTTGTAGCCTTTTGATTTTAAAACGCCTATGATTTTAAACGGAATCTTATTGAATCTTATGACTTCTCCAATTGGATTTTCGCCATTAGTGAAAAGGTTGTCGGCAATGGTTTTGCCTATCACACACACCTTAGCGTTTGTCTGTACGTCAAGGTCGGTGAACAAGTCTCCGTCTTCAACGGAAAGCTGGCGAATTTCGAGATAATCGGCGTCAACACCATAAATGCTGGAGGGATAGTTATTTGAACCATAGATGAACTGTCCGTTACTTTGGACTACAGGGCTGACGTATGAAACATATTGGGCATCACTAAGAATGCTTTTGTAGTCAGTAAGTTTAAGCGTTTGCATGGAACTTGCGTCCATTCTCACACCGCCTCTTCTCTGTGCTCCCGGATGAATCATTATCATATTGCTTCCCATCTCGGAAATCTGCGACTGAATGCTTTTCTTTGAGCCCTGTCCTATGGCAAGCATAGTGATGACGGAGCCTACGCCTATGATAATACCAAGCATTGTCAGAAATGTACGCAACTTGTTATTGGCCAAAGCCTTAAATGAAATCTTGAAAAAATTGCCTATATTCATTTTAATTATCTTCTATTGGTAGTGACTTAAGTGTCTCCGCGGCATTCATAATATGCTGAGTATATGTGTCTTCCTTGATTTTTCCATCAGACAGGATGATATTTCTGCTGCAGTAGTTAGCGATGTTGGGATTGTGTGTGACAAAGATTATGGTTCGTCCTTCCTCCTGGTGGAGTTTCTGGAACAGGGTCAGAATCTCAAACGAAGTGCGGGTGTCAAGGTTACCGGTGGCTTCATCAGCCAGGATAATGGCAGGGTCATTGACTATGGCACGTGCAATTGCAACACGCTGCATCTGACCACCACTCATCTGGTTGCTTTTATGCATAAGTCTATTGCCGAGTCCGACTGCTTCAAGAGCACTGACAGCTCTTCTCCTTCTTTCGGCACTGCCGACTTTGGAATTGTACATAAGCGGTAGTTCAACATTTTCTACAGCAGTTGTCTTTGCGAGCAGATTATAGTTCTGAAATACGAAACCTATTTTCCGGTTACGAAGTATTGCTCTTTCATCCTTCGACATTTTCCGCACAGATGAACCGTCAAGGTAATATTCGCCGCTTGTAGGAGTGTCAAGGCATCCGAGGATATTCAGCAGCGTTGATTTGCCGGAGCCGGAGGCACCCATGATAGTTACAAATTCTCCTTGTTTTATGGTGAATGAAACCCCACGCAGCGCATGAACTGTTTCATCACCCACGACAAAATCCCTACGGATATCGACAACATCAATTACATTTTCATTCATAATGATATAATATTCAGGATATTATCTTTTACCTGGAGGAGGGCCAGGCATAAATGGTGAAGATGAACCGTTACGCTGTGGCATCTCAAACGGAACTGGATTAGCATCAGAATCGAATGAAGCTTCTTCAACAACGACAGTACCTTCTGGTATTCCGGACACTTCGGTTATTGTACCATTGGTGCTACCAACATTAACAGCCTTTGCAGTAAATGTATTCGCATCACGAATCCAAAGCTTATCCTTGGCATCACAGTCATTTATGATATCTTCAGGAGAAACGAAAGGCGGTCTCGGCGAGAATTTGAGAGCCTTGTTGGAAACGCACAGCACATTCTGTTTGTCAACGATGAAAATAGTGACATTTGCAGTCATTCCCGGTTTCAGTTTCAAATCAGGGTTAGGTGCATTAATCACGACTTCGTAAGTGACAACGTTGCTCGTAGTGGTAGCTTGCTGACGTACCTGTGTGATTTCACCTTCAAACGTGACACCAGGATAAGCGTCCACGTTAAAGTTCACACGCTGACCTTCCTTCACCTCACCTATATCTGCCTCATCAACATCAGCGACCACCTGCATCCGAGTAAGGTCGGCAGCAATTGTGAAAAGGGTAGGGGTACTGAAGGAAGCTGCAACCGTCTGGCCTTCCTCAACGGATTTGCTTAACACCACGCCATCAATAGGGGAATATATTGTTGCATATCCAAGGTTTGTCTCAGCCTTGGCAAGGCCTATTTTGCTGACCTCATAACTGTTCTTTGCCTTTGAATAATTGTACCAGGCTGTCTCAAAATCAGTCTCG
>JAFYJP010000186.1 GCA_017538085.1 Bacteroidales bacterium
TCTGATGGCATCTCTTTTACGTTCCATGGCATCAAGAATAATTTTTCTGATTCTCAATGACTTAGGTGTAACCTCAAGATATTCGTCTTCTCTTATATACTCCATACATTCTTCCAACGACATTTTTACAGCCGGTGAGATATTCATTTTTTCATCCGAGCCTGATGCACGCATATTCGATAGTTTTTTTGTGATGCAGACATTGCAGACGATATCGTTGGCATGGATATGTTCTCCAATGACTTCACCTTCATAGACTTCATCGTTTGGTTCAATAAAGAACTTGCCTCTTTCCTGCAAGTTATTGAGCGAATATGGTATGGCAATGCCGGTTTCCTTGGCTATAATGGCACCGAGACGGTTATTGCCGATATCACCCTTCCAGGGCTGGTAACTGTCGAAATTATGGGACATAATAGCTTCTCCCTCCGAAAGCGTGAGAATAAGGTTTCTCAGTCCCATCAAACCTCGTGAAGGTATATTGAAAACCATGTAAAGACGGTCGTTTTTGGTTTCGATAGATTTGATTTCGCCTCTGCGTTCGGTGATTTTTGCAATGATTTTGCTGCTGAAATCCTCAGGAGTTATAATGGTCAGCTCTTCAATAGGCTCACAATCGACACCGTCAATATTCTTTATGACGACTTTCGGTTGTCCGACCTGCAGCTCAAAGTTTTCACGCCTCATGGTTTCGATGAGGATTGACAGGTGGAGCACACCACGACCATAAACCAGATAGGAGTCAGGTGAATCGGTGTCTTCGACTCTAAGGGCAAGATTCTTTTCAGTTTCCTTGTAAAGTCGTTCTCTGATATTTCTGGAAGTGACGAATTTGCCCTCTCTTCCGAAGAACGGCGAAGTGTTGATAGTGAAAAGCATGCTCATGGTCGGCTCATCAACCTTGATTGGTTTCAAAGGCTCCGGATTAAGTTCATCACAGATGGTGTCACCGATTTCGAAGCCGTCAACACCAAGTATCGCACAGATTTCTCCGGCATCAACAGGTGTCTTGATTTTTTCTTTGCCAAGTCCTTCAAATATATAAAGTTCCTTTATCTGTGACTTGCTCTGCGTGCCGTCGCGTCTGACGAGAGTGACGTTCTGGCCGGCTTTAAGTGTGCCACGATGTAACTTGCCAACTGCAATTCTTCCAACGTATGACGAATAATCCAATGAAGTAATCATCAGTTGCAAGTTGCCTTCCTCAACAGTTGGTGCAGGGACATCTTCAATGATTTTATCCATCAGATAAGAGATGTCATTAGTGGGATTTTTCCAGTCAGGTCCCATCCAACCTTGTTTTGCAGAGCCATATACAGTCGTGAAATCAAGCTGGAAGTCATTGGCACCAAGATTATACATGAGGTCGAACACATCTTCCTGCACTCTTTCCGGATTGCAGTTCGGCTTGTCAACTTTGTTGATGACAACGATAGGTTTCAGGCTAAGTTCGAGAGCTTTCTGAAGTACAAACCTTGTCTGTGGCATAGGCCCTTCGAAAGCATCGACAACCAACAGAACGCCATCAGCCATATTGAGAATTCTCTCCACCTCACCACCGAAGTCACTATGGCCTGGGGTGTCTATAATGTTTATTTTATATCCTTTATAATGGACAGATACATTTTTTGATAAAATCGTGATACCCCTTTCCCTTTCGAGGTCATTGCTGTCAAGAATCTGAGTACCCATGTTCTGATTTTCGCGAAAGATGTTGGCCTGATACAACATACGGTCAACCAAAGTGGTCTTGCCGTGGTCAACATGGGCTATTATTGCAATATTTCTAATTTTCTGCATATATGTTATTTTAAATTGTCGATTATCTTATTATCGCCAACAACGATAAATTTCATTTTATCAATATTAATGTATTTGTCAATGGCGTCGAGAACCTGCTGTAATGTCAAGTTATCAAGTGTTTGGATTTCTTTTTCAATATAATCCAGCGGCAAATTCATCACCGACAAATAGACAAGAACATTAAGAAGTGCGTTTAGTGTTTCATAGCCACGTGATTCCTTGCGTTTTATAGCAATCTTCGTTTCAATGAGATCCTGTTCGGTATATGTTTTCCCATATTGGCTGATTATTTCTCGGAAGAGGTCTATGGACTCCTGAGTTACTGAAGACTGCACGTTTGCATATCCGCGTAACAATCCGAAATACTTGCAATTAATCAGAAAAGAATAGGCTCCGTAGGTATAGCCATACTCAAGTCTCAATACCTTGAAGAGTTTTCCACCTGAGCCGTCACCGAGTTTGTAGTTGGCGACGTATGCGGGGACATAATCCGCATGATTTCGCGGCATTGCCATCTGTCCGACCATTATGAACGACTGTTTGGCATCAGGATAATGAACCGGAATGATAACCTTGTCAGTCTGTCTGAAATCAGGAATATGCGTTACGGCAACCTCTTTCCTTTGCCACTTGAAGTTCTTGAAAGCATCTGCAACCTGCTGTTTGTCAACATCTCCGGCAATGATAAAATCACAGTTGGAAGGAGAAACATATTTGTCATAAAAATCTTTTAAGTCATTGACTGTAAGCTTACTGACTGTTTCTAACGAGCCATAAAAAGGCATTGAACCGACATTATCACCCAAGATAGCTTTATTGAATGCATTTTTCCCAAGTCTGACAGGGTCGGCAAGATCCTGCTGTATTACTGCAAGGGTTTCATTTTTGATACGCTGAAATTCATTTTCGTCCCATCGTGGACGAGTCAGCACCTCATTGAGAAGATTGACAAGCGCGGGCATGTCCTCGCTCAGAGACACCAAAGTGAAAGCAATGCTGTCGTTGGTTGAATTGACGATAAGCTCTGTGCCATAGTTTTTGAACGCATCTTCCAGTTCTTCAGGGGTTTTGTCAGCCGTGCCTTCATTCAGGAGTTTTGCCATAAGGTACGATGCCCCGGCTTTGTCAGGGTCACAGTCATTAGAACCTGCCTTTATTACAAATGAAAAGGCTGCAAGCGGCAACCTGCTTCTGGTTATGCCGTAAATGTTAATGCCATTGGAAAGCTTGTCAGTCCAAATTGTTGGGAAATTAATTTTATGAAGGTCACCCAGTTCCGGTTCTATGTTCCTGTCGAACGAAGACGGAGAGAAAGGATAATCATCATCCACGATTTCACCTGGAGCAGAATTAACCTCCTGTGATTCAATGGCTTCTTCTTTAACATCAGCAGGTATGGAACCATTAAGAGCCAAGTCTGTCTGGCCAACAGGAACAAAACTTGTCGCAACAAAAGGCTTGTCCTTTATATATTTATTGTAAACATTGACAACATCTTCCTTGGTCAGACTTCTGATGATATCCAATTCCTTATACACAACGTCCGGAGAGCCTGCAAATACATTGGTCTGAGCCAATGTCATGGCAATATAAAGGTTAGATTTGAATTCCTGATAAAACTGTAGCTCGTAACTCTTCTTTATCCTTAACAGTTCATTGGCGTCAACAGGAGTATTTTCAAAGGTTGCAAACGCACGTTTTATTGCATCATATACATCATTAAGGTTAACATTCGGGTATGTGCGCACTCTTATAGTTGTTTCACCGCATATTTCCCTTGAATATGACTGCATCACCATATCGGGAGCAAGTTGTTTTTCAATGATTTCCTTGTAAAGCGGAGTTTTTTTCCCGACTGACAACAGACTGCACATAAAATCGAGAGCATACGATTCCTTGCAATATTGTTCCGGGGAAGGGAATGTAATATTCAGTTCCGGAAGATTGGCATATTTGTCTTCATAAACGAGTTTGATTTCCTTGTCAAGAACCGGAATCATGACATTATTCTTCTCATTTACAGAATGGGACTTGATTTCACCGAAATATTTTTCCACTAATTCTTTAGTCTTATCCACGTTGAAGTCACCAGAAATAGCGATAGTTGCATTATTCGGCTGATACCATTTGTTATAAAAGTCCTTAACGTCCTGAGTGGTGGCGGAGCGGATGTCATCCATTTCGCCTATTGTAGTCCAATTATACGGATGATTGGCAGGGTAGAGTGCACGTCGCATCACCTCTTCGGTATGTCCATACGGCTGATTATCATACGATTGCCGTTTTTCGTTAATAACAATATCTTTTTCACGCTGAATACCAGCATCAGTTACAGTATTGATGAAGAATCCCATTCTGTCGGATTCCATCCATAAGATTTTTTCGAGAGCATCGTTGGGGACGGTTTCATAATAGATAGTGCCGTCATCCCATGTGCCACCGTTGAAATTTCCACCCAGGTCACTTATTTTGCTGAAAAACTCATTGCGTTTCAGATGTTCGGAACGCTGGAACATCAAATGTTCAAACAAGTGAGCGAAGCCGGTTTTGCCTTTCCTTTCACGGTTTGAACCGACATGATATTGGATTGCGACAGCCACAACGGGATTTGAATGGTCTTCATGTAAGATGACTTCAAGACCGTTTGACAGTGCATATTTTTCATATTTTAGTTCAAATTTTTTTCGCATAATGTGATTTCTATCTTCCTCTTCAATTTAATATGGAAGGCATCTTTTTTCGAGTGCAAAATTACATAAAATCTAAGATTTAAGATTGCTTGCGTTTAATTCAGATTTGTTCCTTTTTATATATTTGAAATACAGAAACAAATCAATGCTGACCAATATTGCATTGAAAACGTACAGCCACGTAACTATGTCAAAATGATGTGTCACTTTGTGAATTATGCCGAAAATGTACCCTAAAATGATGAAGCTCATGAAAACAGGGCTTTTCCCAATGACAACCTTAGTCCTTATAGATTTAAATATGGAGACAGGCCAGCTTATGGCAAAACACAAGAGAAAAAGAACTTCCCAAATACTGAAATCTACCATTTGTAACTGTATTCGTTGAAAAACCGTTGCAAAAGTAGTTATAAAATTCATATTTTTGCAAAATGAATCTGAAACGTAAAAAGAAAAATCATGAAAGCAAAATATGGTGCAACGATGGCAGACCTTCTTCAATTCTATGCCGATCTTGCGGTTAACAATAACAAACCATGGTTCGACAAACATAAAGACTTTTATCTGGGTGTAAATGAATTCAAGGATAATCTTGCAATGGAGATTTATCAAGGTCTGCAGCAGTTTGACAAAGACCTGACTGGTCTCAGCATCAGAGATATCACATATCGCATTTATCAGGATTTACGTTTCCATGACAGACCTCCGTACAAATCGTGGGTTGGAATATATGTAGCCAAAAAAGGCAAAAAATCGCCATACGCCGGATATTATATTCATATCGAGCCATGTGAAAACCGATATTTTATATGTTCGGGACTATACAGGGAAGACAAACTGCTGCTGAAAAGTGTGCGTGAAGACATTCTTGTAAACGGCAAGGAGTTTGACAGGACAATTAGGGTCGGGAAAGGCTGGGAAATAGACTGGGATGGAGCATTGAAACGTGTTCCAAACGAATATCCGTCAGATGACAAATATTCAGAATATTTCAAGCTGAAACACTTTCTGGTCATAAAAGACATAGATGAGGATTATTTGCTTGCACCGAACCTTGCATCGCGTGTATGCAACGATTTCAAGGCAACACACTCATTTGTGAAAATGCTTAACAATGCCGTGGATTTCGCATTGGAGGAATGGAATTAAAATTACTGTTTCGCATTAAAACCTATAAAATTGATAATAATATTATGAATATTGGAGACAAAGCTCCCGAAATTCTCGGGAAAGATGAGAACGGGAAAGAAATCAAACTGTCTGACTACAAAGGGCAGAAATTGGTGTTGTACTTCTATCCTAAGGACAACACATCCGGATGTACAGCAGAAGCATGCAGCTTACGTGACAACTACAGTGAACTGCGTAATGCAGGATATGCAGTAGTAGGCGTAAGCGTAGATGATGAGAAATCACACCAAAAATTCATTGCAAAAAACGAACTGCCATTTTCTCTGATTGCCGACACTGACAAAAAACTTGTAGAACAGTTTGGCGTATGGGGCGAAAAAAGCATGTATGGCCGTAAGTATTTCGGCACAATTCGCACTACTTTCATTATTGATGAAAACGGCATTATTGAAAAAATTATCGGTCCAAAACAGATAAAGACTAAAATTCATGCCAGCCAAATTCTTGAAAAATAAGAATTAATGCGCCTACTTATAAAATGAACATAAGACTAGAAAAACCAAAAGAATATCGTGAGGTTGAGAACCTTACACGCGAGGCATTTTGGAATGTGTATCGCCCAGGATGCACAGAGCATTTCGTGCTAAATCAGTATAGGACAAATCCAGACTTCATTCCTGAACTCGACTTTGTGATGGAAGAAGACGACAAGATTATTGGCCACATTATGTTTTCGAAGGCGGAGCTTGTGCTCGACGACGGTAGTCGAAAACATAGTTGGACTTTCGGTCCAATCAGTATTCATCCCGACTACAAACGCAAGGGATATGGCCTGAAGCTGCTCAA
>JAFYJP010000187.1 GCA_017538085.1 Bacteroidales bacterium
ACGGCAACGTCAAATCAAACTGGAAGCCTGCAACATCAGATTCATTCTCAAGATTGACGCCTACTGTAATCGTAGTGCCAATATTACCGACATAATCACCGATGGACATGATATTAATTTCTGGAGGAATTTCAGCAAAAACTGCAGTCAGATTTATATCACGGGTTACGATGAATGAATATGTGCTTTCACTTGAGACAATGTCTCCGTTTTCGTTCAGCCACTGCAGAAAATAATATCCCTCGTTTGCTGTTGCTGTCAGGGTCGCTGTTGTACCTTCTATATATGAACCAGTTCCTGAAACCGTTCCAGTACCTGCAGGAGTCACATCAGCAGTTACATTATAAAATACAGGAGCGAGTATGAAATTAGCCACCAATGTTCTGTCACCATTAACGACAAAACTGTAAACAGGTGTTGTGCAAACCTCTGTACCGTTTTCTGTCCAATTGACAAAGAAATAGCCTTCGCTTGGAGTTGCGGTAAGAGTAGCTGTCGTGCCTTCGATATATGTTCCTGCACCACTAACGGAACCGGCAATTGCAGGATTGGCGGTTGCAGTGATTTCGTAAGTGGTCTGTCCTTGTTCAAGTATAATCAGACTACCATCAACTGTTTGAGGATAGGATGTATGACCCATAATATCAGAAATGGCAGTATTGGACAATGGAAGTGAGTACATACCGCCCGGACCGACAAGGTTGAGACTGAAAGTTACTATCTCACCGGAATTTCCACTGATATTAGTTCCCGGCATTGAATAGCATAACACTCTGAGGATGTTACCACTTACAACTTGGCCGATAAGAATGTGCTGAGGAAAAAGTCGGGATGACTTCGTGAGTGAATTGGCAACGTATGTGACTGATGAAGGCAAAGTCAAATCAAACTGAAAGCCTGCGACCTGAGATTCATTATCAAGACTGACGCCTACTGTGATGGTAGTGCCTATATCGCCGAGATAATTACCAACGGACATGATATTGATTTCTGTAGGCAATACAGTAAAAGCAGCAGTCAAATTGACATTACCTGTTACGACAAATGAATATGTGCTTGCATTTGAAGCGACGCTTCCGTCTGGGTTAAGCCAATGCTGGAAACTGTAGCCACTGTTTGCCGTGGCGATTAAAACAGCTGTTGCCCCCTCGTCGTAAGTCCCAGTACCTGTGACTGTTCCGGCACCATTTGGTGTTACTGTTGCAGAAACCTGGTAAGTTACAGTTGAAACCTGGAAATGAGCGACCAAAGAAGTATTTGTTGTAAGTTCAAAAGAATATTCCTGATCTGTTGAAACAGTTGTTCCATTACTCTTTGTCCATTTTACAAATTCATAGCCAGTGTTAGGAGTTGCTGTAACTGTAACTGTAGAGAATTTATAAAAGCTGTCTGTACTGCCGTCACCAACAAGTGTGGTACCACCTGCTGACGGTGAAGCTGTTGCAGAAACAGTATAGCTTATCGGATGAGCATACATTACCGCATAATTGTTATAACTGAAATCATAGTTGCCCACATAAAGAGCACCCAATGCAAAAAAGCCGTCGCCGGAGCCGCTCCATCCCCAGTTGAAATGGAAATAGTCGCTTTCATCGTAACCATCGCAGACAAAACTGTGTCCGCCGCCGCCATTACTGTTCCAACCGCTGTAATGGATAGGACGTCCCAAATCCAAATCGCCCTTAAGCAATGCTATCCAGGCACTCGTAGTATAGTTGTTTTTGTACTTGCCAGCTGTTTCAGTACTATATGCGAAATAACTCTTCATTACACCAGGAACATCAGAAGGATAAGCACTTGAAACATTAGGCCCGAAAGCTGTTCCAAGACTTACCGCACAATGATACATAAAATGTGCAACAGCATTAATCTGCTCCATGCTGCTGTCTGGTGTGATATTGTCTGGCATAATATCATACTCATAGTGTGCGGTAGAGAAATTCACTGATTGTTGAGGATAACCTGATGGAGTATATGTCTTCGAACCAATTCCATGAACAGGATAGCCCCAATATTTCATAACCATAGCCATTGCGGTGGATGTACAGCCGACATATACATGTCCACCCGGGCCATTGGCATCAATAGGACAATAAAGATTGTATGGATAATTCTGATTCCACGTCAATGTCAATAAAGGATCGACTGTATTAGTGTTCTTAGATGCCGTGATATTGCCTGTTGCTTTGACCAACGCCCATTGCTGAACAATCTCATCGGAAGCAGGAATATCATTTTCTATGGCATAATCGATTTGTTCAACAAATCCTTTCAGATATTCGTCCATTGCAGGGGCGATATTGGAAATATCAAAACTGCTTTCAGTTGAATATCCAAGAATTGGTGTTGAGCGATCATCGGCTGCAACGATAACGAAACCGTTAGTGCCGACGTTCATAGCATAAAGACAAGTATTACCTGCCTCGGACACATAAGTGTAAACTAACTGGGAGTTCAAATCTCCCTTCATCTCCGTGTTGGCTATCATGAACTTAGTACTGACAGCCTGCGCAGTAGTGACATCAACAGGATTGGCGAAAGTCGCAATGCCTAAAGAAACCATTACTAACACTGCAAATAATCTCTTCATTTCTTGTAATTTTTTTATCATTAATTCTAATTTTTTTAAGAACTATTAAAATTGCAAATATATAATATTTTTTTAGAAATGGGCTGGCATTTAAATGGAAAAAATACTTTAAAAATATTATGAGATTTCAAAAAAAGCAGTATTTTTGCAAAACTTTTAGTAAACATTGAAATGGGTTGAAAGTGGGGACGGCCAGTCCCCATTTTTATTGTAAAGCAATGGAAGCAAAACTGATTGAAAATATTGTAAATGAGCATTTTAGAGATTCCAATAAATTTCTCGTCAACGTTAAGGTCTTACCAGCAAACAAGATAGAGATATTTATCGACAGTGATGACAAAATCACGTTGGATGACTGCGTTGAATTGAGTCAGCACATCGAGGACCAACTTGACAGAGACAAAGAGGATTTCGAATTGATGGTTAGTTCAGCTGGCATCACAAGCCCTATTCTGCTGACACGCCAGTTCAAGAAATACATCGGTCAGAAGTTGACTGTAGTAGGCAAGGATGGTGGAAAATACATCGGAATCCTGAAAGATGCTACTGAAGAAGGCATTACCATTGCTCAACAGACATTGTCAAAAGTCAAGAAGGGCATGACCGCCAAAGTCAAAAGCGAGGAGGACATCCACTTTACAAAAGATGACTACGTGACAGCAAAACTTTTTATTGATATTAATTAACGACTTCATAATTATGGAAAACTTTAACTTAGTTGATTCATTTTCTGAATTTCAAGAATTTAAGAACATCGACAGAACCACAATGATGAGAATTCTGGAAGATGTTTTCCGTAGTATGCTTATCAAAAAATACAAGACTGATGAGAATATAGACGTCAACCTTAATGTTGACAAAGGCGACTTTGAAATTTACAAGAACAGGATAGTTGTTGAAGACGGCGAAGTGGAAGATCCAAATCTTCAGATAGCCTATTCGGATGCAATCAAGATAGAACCGGACTTCGAAATCGGTGAAGAAGTGTCAGAGCCTGTAAGAATCGACTCTTTCGGACGTCGCGACATTCTCACGATACGTCAGGAGCTCAGCAGTAAAATTCAGGAATATGAAAAGAACAACATATACAAGAAATATATTGACAGGGTCGGTGAAGTAATAACTGGCGAAGTCTATCAGGTATGGAAACGTGAAATCCTCGTTCTCGACAATGAAGGCATAGAACTGACTCTGCCACGCTCAGAGCAGATACCTGATGATTTCTATCATAAAGGCGACACTATCCGCGCCGTTGTTGCCAGGGTTGAGCTGAGGAACAACATGCCTATCATTGTCCTTTCACGAACATCCCCAGTATTTCTTGAGAGACTTCTTGAAGCTGAAGTGCCGGAAATTTACGACGGCCTCATCACCATACGCAAAATTGTCAGAATCCCTGGCAAGAGAGCCAAGATTGCTGTCGAGTCCTACGATGAACGCATCGACCCAGTCGGTGCATGCGTTGGTATGAAAGGTTCAAGAATACATGTTATTGTAAGAGAACTGAGAAGCGAGAACATCGATGTTATCAATTACACCAACAACCAGTCACTCTACATAACCAGAGCCTTAAGCCCTGCAAAAATAACATCCATCACCCTTCACGAAGAAACCAAGAAAGCCGATGTTTACATGCAGCC
>JAFYJP010000188.1 GCA_017538085.1 Bacteroidales bacterium
AGTCGTTGAAATCCAATAGACTGGAATATCCTCCATGCGAGGCTGCCAACAATGTGGAAGCATATAATACTCAGATTGCAAGCATGCAGTTTGGAGATTCCCGTAAAACAAAAATCTGGTGGATGAAATAATTTTTATTTGATAATGCAAAAACAATTACCTTTGTGGCCATGAAAAAATTAATATTTATTATAGTTGGTTTGGTGCTTTCAACTGCGCTTTTTGCCCAGGAAGAGTACATTTATGATTTCAATAATCTTACTGAAGGAACACAGAATCTGAATGGTCAGGATGGATGGAGTACTCATTTTCAGACTGCATCCACTTCTCAGGATTTCGATGTGGCCATAGTCAATAGTGGTATAATGACACATGATGAAACCATTGGCATTTTCTATCCTTACGGCGGCTCCGGTGTTGGACGTACAGCCACTCGCAAGGCCTCGCCTGATTTTAACTTCTCCTTCCAGGACGGTGGTGTCATGGACCTCGAAATAGATATGTACCGCAACTGGTGGGGTGTTTTCTTCGGCATCGGCTATGATTCCGATAACGATGGCAATGTCCTTCCCGGAATGACGGACAGTGATGGCGGCGTGTATCTGTCGGCAAAAAATCAAGGTGATAATAATCATACCGTTGTCCATTTCCCTAATAGCGAATCAGTTCAACTGGACTATGAAGCGGGAGGGTGGACACGTTATAAATTGACTTTTGATTTTTCAGCGTATGATGGTGCAGGTGCTCTTACAGTTTTTGTAAAGGAAAACTGCGAGGGCGAGTGGATACAGATGGCAAATTGTACAAACCATAATATGGGACTTACACCGGGTTCCGGAGATAAAAACGACTATCAGATGTGGGATGGTATATTCTTCCATTCTCAAGGCGGAGTCGGCGGTTTCGACAATATTCTCGTCCGCAAATCACCGGAGGGCAACGTCCAGTACATCGATATGGCCGATATTCCAAACCAGTTGACAATCAATCCTCCAATCACTTTGACTGCTACTGCCACTTCCGGATTGGATGTTTCGTTTGAACTTGTCAGCGGACCTGCCACACTTAATGACAATATCCTTACGCTTACCGGTGAGGAAGGAACGGTTACAGTCAAGGCTTATCAGGCTGGAAATGATGTATGGCTTCCTGCTGCCGATGTATATAAGTCTTTCGAAGTGTATGATCCGTCAGCTTATACTCCAGAGGTGACTATACGCCGTCCTTATGATGGTTCAAAAGTCTATATGACTGATTTGCATGCCATGCTGCTTGTCGTCAGTGCCTATATTGAACATGGCGATGCCATACACATCGAACATGTGACTTGTACCATCGACGGCCAGGAGTGCGAGCTTGAAACCGCATATCCTGATAGCCCTAATAATGGCTATTTTTACACCACATGGACTCCATCGGATTTTGGCACCTACAACATGATAGTTGATGTTCATACTTCAGGAGGCAAGATAACTACCTTGAACAGCTCGTTCGAAGTTACGGATAATTATGAAACCCAGCAGGTTGTGACTCTCAATGGCGACCTCGTATGTACTCCTTCCATTCAGAGTGTCAGGGGAGAGTATCCGATTCCATCCCATGTAGGAGCATTCAACCATATCACGGCATATTATGACCACAATTGTGTCAATGGAAATTGTGATACATACGACAGAGTGGGAGGTATCAGAGTAAGAAATTACCGTGGTGAATGGATGGAGCTCTTTCGCTATATTTCTCCTTTTGGGGTTCAGTGTCAAGATGATATAGATGTTACTGATTATACTTCTGTATTACAAGGACTTGTGGAGTTTGAGTTCTATTTTGAGACATGGAACGGCTCAGGGTTTAATCCTATTTTGACTTTTACATTTGAAAAAGGAACTCCTGAATATCTTTATGCAGATGTCAATGAAATACTTTACGACACATACGCTTTTGGTGATTATTCCAATTTGACTCCAGTGCCTGTAGTGGACTTCGATTTTGCTCCGAATACTGCAAAAGCAATTTTGAAGATGACCACCACCGGACATAACTGGAGCAGCAATACACCACCGAATTATACGGTTAATACCTATAATGCCGCTGAATTTTATGAGGCAACGCACAATATCTTCATTGACAACCAATTGAAATTCACTCAGGATTTATGGAGAATATGCGATCCTAATCCTGCCGGCTGTCAACCTCAGAATGGCACTTGGCGGTATTCTCGTTCCGGCTGGTGCCCCGGCTCTATTCCATTGGTATGGAACTGGGATATTTCAGAATATTTGTCATCAGGCTGCATATCAATGCTTTATCAGTTCGAACCTTCGTACATTGATATGTGTCATCCTAACTATCCGGACTGTGTTGATGGTCAAAGCGGGTGTCCGAGATGTAATCATCCTGACAACCCGATTCTTAAGGTTGCCGCAAAAATAGTCAGTTTCAGCAATTACAGCTCAATCTTCTTAGGGGTGGACCCTGTTACACCTCCTGAAAAGACTTATAGCGTAAATATCTTCCCTAATCCTGCAGATGAGACTGTGAC
>JAFYJP010000189.1 GCA_017538085.1 Bacteroidales bacterium
GCTCTCAGCAAAGGCAAATTCCTTGACGGGAACCTTGTAATTCTTGTCAATGAAGCATCAGCTTCGGCAAGTGAAATTGTGGCCGGTGCAGTACAAGACCACGACAGAGGTGTCATCGTAGGAAGAACAACTTTCGGAAAAGGCCTCGTCCAAGAACAAATGCAGCTTGACGACAGCTCTGCCGTCCGCATCACGGTAGCAAGATACCACACCCCAAGCGGCAGATGCATCCAACGCTCTTACGCAAACGGCAAGGAAAAATATTATGAGGAATACTATGAACGCTATCTGTCAGGTGAACTTGAATTTGCCGACAGCATTCATACCGTGGATACCACTAAACAATATTTTACCGACAATGGCAGAATCGTCTATGGCGGAGGCGGTATCACCCCTGATGTCTTCGTCCCTATCGAAGACCTCAAAGACAATGATTTCTACTACCAAATCATCAATAAATCTGTCATCTTCAAATACGCTTTCAACTACACCGACAGCAATCGTGATATGTTGATGAATCAATTCCCAACTGCAAAAGATTTTATCAACAGATTTACGGTAACTCCAAAAATGATGAATGACATTTTAGAAGAAGCCGAAAAGAACAATATCACAATAAATACCACTGAATATCAGGAAGTTAAAAAAGAAATTGCTATACTTACAAAATCTTATATCGGAAGAAATCTTTTCGATTACGAAGGTTTTTATCCTGTTTATAATTCCATGGACAAGGAGGTAAAAAAGGCGGTGGAAGTCATACATAACGGCAATTATTAATATATTTGCAAAAAATAAAAATATGAAAAATATGAAAAAGTACTTAGCAGAAATGTTCGGAACCATGGTATTGGTTCTTTTAGGATGCGGTACAGCCGTCAGTTTGAATTGCGGCATCGACCCTGCATCGGTAATTGGCACAGCATGTGCTTTCGGTCTTGCAGTAGTAGCCATGGCTTACACCATCGGCAATATTTCAGGATGTCACATTAACCCTGCAATCACGCTTGGTTGCTGGATTGCCAAACGCATTAGCGGCAAAGATGCCA
Organism: Bacteroidales bacterium; assembly: GCA_017538085.1. Taxonomy (GTDB): domain Bacteria; phylum Bacteroidota; class Bacteroidia; order Bacteroidales; family BM520; genus RGIG7150. The sequence continues at coordinate 1,050 of JAFYJP010000189.1, forward strand.
TAATGTATATGGTATTCCAATGCATTGGAGCCTTCATTGGTTCTGCAATTTTGTATCTGATGGTCTCCATGCTTGGAGCCGAAGGCACAACAACTGGTGCAAATGTATGCTCGGAAGGACCTGTAACAGGTATGGTTATCGAGATTTTCCTGACATGCGTGTTTGTCCTCGTAGTTCTCGGCACAACCGACTCCAAGAAAGGAGCAGGCAACCTTGCCGGTCTCGCTATCGGTATTTCATTGATAGTAGTTCATTTGGTAGGCATTCACTATACAGGTACGTCAGTTAACCCTGCACGTTCACTTGCTCCTGCCGTTTTCGAAGGCGGTGAAGCTCTGAAACAGGTATGGGCTTACATAGTCGGTCCTTTCATCGGTGCTGTTCTTGCAGCAATAATTTGGTGTCTGATTGGCAATGAACCTGCTAAAAAATAATTTACATTTTCTTTCCCAATGTATTAAAAAATATAGTGAGAGTGTCTGGTGATGCTCTCACTTTTTATTTTATAAATCGTTATCAATCAATATTATAATTATGAAAAAACATTTACTTTTATGTTTAATAGCTGTGACTTGCATCGCATTGTCATCATGCAAAAATGAAAACAAAAACGTGGAAACTAACTTATTGCTAAAACCATTCGACACACCATACGGTGTTGCACCTTTCGACAAAATCAAAAACAGTGACTTTCTGCCTGCATTTCAATTTGGCATCGACCAACAAAATGCTGAAATAGAAGCCATTATCAACAATACAGAAACTCCGAATTTTGAAAATACAATTTGGGCTTTCGACAAGTCTGGTGAAGACCTCAACAGAATATCCTCAGCTTTCATGGCTCTCTTTGAGAATCATTGCACTCAAGAAATTCAGCAGCTCGCTGAAACCATATTTCCAATGCTCTCACAACATGAAGACAACATCACCATGAACGACCAACTGTTTCAGAAGATAAAAAGTGTTTACGACAACCGTGAAAATCTCAATCTTGACAGTGACCAGATGATGGTCGTCAACAAATATTATGAGGATTTCGTGAGAAATGGTGCCAATTTAAGTGCTGAAGACAAAGAGCAGCTCAAAAAAGTCAACTTACAATTGTCATCACTATTTCTGAAATTCAGCAGCAACCTTCTTGCAGAGACAAACAATTTCAAACTTTACATTGACAATCCTGAAGACCTTTCCGGTCTGACCAAGGAAATTATCGACCAAGCTGCTCTTGCCGCTGAAAATGACGGAAACAAGGGTAAATGGCTGTTTTCTCCGACATTCACCTCCATGCTTCCATTCCTTCAGTTTTCCGACAGAAGAGATTTGAGGGAAAAACTCTATCGCGGCTATTTCATGCGCGGTCTCAACAATAACGCCAACGACAACCGCGAGACAGTTGACAGCATCATCAATCTTCGTGTACGCAAGGCCCATCTCCTTGGTTATAATTCATACGGACAATATCAGATTGCAGAAAATATGGCCAAAGATGCAGATGTCGCATATAATTTCATACTTGATATTTACAATCAGGCTCTCAAGGTTGCCAAAGACGAAGTCGTTGAAATGCAAAAGATTATCAAAAAAGAAGGTGGCAAATTCAAGCTTGCATCCTGGGATTGGTGGTACTATGCAGAGAAAGTCCGTAAAGCCAAATATGACCTTGACGAAAGCGAACTTAAGCCTTATTTCAAACTCGAAAATGTCAGAGACGGCATGTTTCTTCTGACCAATAAGCTCTATGGCCTTAAATTTGAGAAACTTGACGATATTCCGACTTATTTCCCTGATGTTGAGGTTTTCAAAGTCACCGAAGCCAACAATGATTTAGTAGGTCTCATCTACCTCGACTACTATCCGCGTCCGGAAAAAGGTCAGGGAGCATGGTGTGAAAGTCTCAGAAACGGTACTGACGACATCAATGGCAACAGAGTTTATCCTATTGCCACAATAACATGCAACTTCCCCAAACCAACAGCAGACACTCCTTCATTGCTGTCATTTGACGAAGCCGAAACTCTGTTCCATGAATTTGGTCATGCCATTCAAAATCTCTTCTCATACAACAAATATTCACGTATAAGCGGCAATTTCCCTCGCGACATGGTTGAGCTTCCATCACAGATTATGGAAAACTGGTGCAGCGAGCCTGAAATGCTTCGTCTTTACGCACGCCACTATCAGACAAATGAAGTCATTCCTGACGAACTGATCAACAAAATCGTAAAAAGCAGCACTTTCAACACAGGCTTCAACACTACAGAACTGCTTGCCGCTTCACTTCTCGACCTCAAATGGCATGCAAAGACAACTGAAAAGACCGAAGATGTGGTTAAATTCGAAAGCGACTGCATGAAAGAAATCCATCTGATTGATGAAATCCTGCCACGTTACCGTTCAACTTACTTCAAACATATTTTCGACAGTGACGGCTATGCAGCAGGTTACTATGTCTATACATGGGCTGAAGTTCTTGACAAGGACGCATTCCAGGCATTCAAGGAAACAGGCGACATCTTCAACAAAGAAATCGCTGCCAAATTCCGTAACTATGTATTAACCAACATCGGACAGGATGAGCCAATGGCTCAATACGTCAAATTCAGAGGAAAACAACCATCTAACGAACCATATTTACGCGCAAGGGGATTAAAATAGCCTTATGATAACCAATATCATAATTTCCAATCAAACCAACCCGTATCTCAATTTGGCGGTTGAAAACCACCTGTTGAAAACCAACGACAGGGACACAATTTCCATGTTTCTGTGGAAAAACAGGCATACGGTAGTTATTGGTGCCAATCAGAATCCCTTCTCTGAATGTGCTTTAGACAAACTCATCGGTGACGGCGGGTTTCTTGCCCGCCGTAATACCGGTGGCGGTGCCGTTTATCATGACCTCGGCAACATCAATTTTTCTTTTGTCGCACACCAATCACACTTCAACATACTCAAACATTTCTCCGTAATACAGAATGCGCTTCTCGATTACGGATTGGAAACTTCCATTTCCGGTCGCAACGACTTGACATTCGAGGGCAGAAAATTTTCAGGCAATGCTTTTAGCAACAGCAAATCAAACTGTCTTCATCATGGAACCCTGCTGATAAAATCCGATATGGAAAAAATAAGCAGATACCTCATCGTCAAACCTGTAAAACTTATGAAACAC
>JAFYJP010000190.1 GCA_017538085.1 Bacteroidales bacterium
CTGGATTGACTTCAACGATTATAAATTCACACAGGCCGAACTTACACGCCGACTGGTTTATGATGCCAGGGTTGCCCTTAACAGCGGACCTGAATTTGGCGCTGACTATACAGGCTTTGCCCGTATGAATGTCGGCTGTCCGATGTCAATCCTCAAAGATGCCCTTGACCGTATTTCCGTAGCTATTAATAAATAATCTGACAATTTGACTATAAAGAACATTCACAACTAATTCAAATATAAATCACATGAACATCCGCCACATCATCCCGATTACCATATCTGTAATAGCAGTATTTCTTTTCACAGCGTGCCCCAATAAGCATGATGATATTCATGAACAGGGCGAAATAAACACTCAGGAACATGTAAAAGACACTGTTATTTTATATGGTATTGATGCCACTAATTATGATGTGGTTGATGAGGTGGTGAAAAATGGTGAGACTCTTTCAAACATACTTACGAATTTTAATGTGAGTCAGGGTACCATCAATGCTATTGCCGAGAACTCCAAAAGCACTTTCGATGTCCGTAAACTGCGTGCTGGGGCTGATTATACGATTTTTCTGTCGGATGATACGATTCCTGTCGCACATTATATGGTCTATCAGATTGACAAAATAAAATATGTGGTATATTCCTTCAAGGACAGTGTGTATTCAGAATTAGTCCAGCGTCCAACTGATACAGTTCTTAAAGTGACTACCGGTGTGATTACCACGAGTCTTTGGAATGCAGTAATCGATTGCGGAATTTCCCCCAAACTGACTGATGAACTATCGAAAATATATGCATGGACTGTGGATTTCTTCGGTATTCAGAAAGATGACAGTTTCAAGATGCTATATGAGGAAATACATGTTGATGATACCGTTGTGGTTGATTGTGGACGAATTTTGGCTGCAGAACTGACTAACGTCGGAAAAACATATAAAAGTTATTATTTCGACTATAAAGACAATAAAGGGTATTTTGATGAAAAAGGGGCGAGTATGAAGAAACAGTTTCTCAAGGCTCCATTGGAATATACCCGTATAAGTTCGCGTTTTTCAAATGCGAGAATGCATCCTATCTATAGGATTGTACGTCCTCATCATGGGGTGGATTATGCTGCTCCGGCGGGAACTCCCGTGCATACCATCGGCAACGGAACCGTCATTGCAAAAGGTTATGACAATAAAGGTGGGGGAAATTACGTTAAAATTAAACACAACGATACATATACCACTGTTTATATGCACTTGAAGGGATTTGCCAAAGGAATATCTGTCGGCACTCGCGTAAGTCAAGGACAACTTATTGGCTTCGTGGGAAGTACTGGCGCAGCCACCGGACCCCATCTCGATTTCAGAGTTTTTAAAAAAGGTGTGGCAATAGACCCGCTGTCTATGATTCCGGAACCTGCAGACCCGATAGCAAAGAAAGATATGCCTGAATTTGAAAAAATTGTAAAACAATATAACTCTATACTGGATGACGTTCCAATTGCCCATGCAGAAACAATTGACAGAATAAATTTATCTGATATGTTGTCATCCAATAAATATTATGAAAATGAAACGAAACTCATTAATCCTTCTGGCTTTATCCGTGATTTTTGTCGCATGCAAAAGTAACGAGGATAACCTGTGCAATATAAATGTCAATTTCTCTTTCAACGTCAATAGGGACTCTCTTGAAAGAGATTCGATGAAATATGTCAATGATGCCGGCAATAAATACATGGTCACAGATTTGCAGATGATTGTGTCGAAACTGCAAATGGAACATTCCGACGGCACTGTCCAAGTGTTCGACAAATCTGTGCATTTTGTGGATTTGGCCGACACCTCGACTTTCACATGGACTATAGAAGATGTTCCAATTGGCATTTACAATAGTATCGGTTTTGTCTTCGGATTGGACTCCACTATGAATGTCACTGGAGCTTATCCCGATTCTCCTATCAACGAAATGATATGGCCTGAATCTCTCGGTGGAGGCTATCATTATTTAAAACTCAACTGTAAATGGTTGTCAGACAATGAGTTGCTCCCATTAAACTTCCACCTTGGTCCGGAACAGATGATTGATGGCAGTGACACTACTGTCATAGACAATAGTTTTGTGGTTACAAGAACTTCCGACTTTGAGATTTCGTCAAAATTTGACAATGTTTTTGAGGTTAATGTTGATATTAACAGATGGTTCGGTCCAACCTGCATTATTGATTTTGAGAAAACAAAAGGCGTATGGATTATGGAATCGCATGAAATTCAGGAGATGGCAAGGGAAAATGGTCCAAATGTGTTTTCGATGAACAAGAAAACAATAAAGTAAATGTCAAGATATGTTGAAATACTGATAATTGGCAGCCTTACTTTCTTGATTGCATTAATTTGTGTTTCCTGTGATGAGCCGGAAAAAGCACAGACTCCATATCAATTTGACCTGCCTTCATATTTCCCGTCAAATCTTAATGTTTCGGATGACAATCCTGTGACTGTGGAAGGAGTGCGGTTGGGGCGTCACCTCTTTTATGACGGACGATTGTCAGGCCGTACTGACGCTGACTCCATGATGTGCTGCGCCACATGTCACCGTCAAGAGAATTCTTTCGATGCAGGAATTGACAATCCACTTTTCCCGGGAGGTTTTACTTGCGGTCTTACAGGCATTAGGACTTATCATGTGACTATGCCACTTGTGAATCTTGTGTTCAATCATAATGGATATACATGGAACGGTTCGCTTGGCAGACAAAATCCGGCTGAAAACATGCGGTGTCTTGAGGATATGCTATGGATTGTCATCACCGCTGAAGATGAACTTTGTGGAGATACCAACGCGGTAAGAACTCTGTTCCAGTCACTACCCGAATATTCTGAGATGTTTGAGGATGCATTTGGCACTTCGGAAGTTACTGTTGACAGGATGGGAAGGGCAATAGCCCAGTTTGTGAATTCAATAGTGTCGTGTGATTCCAAATTTGACCGGTATCTGAAGGGGGAGGAAGAACTTGCTGAGGAAGAACTGCTTGGATATGAATTGTTTATGACTGAAGAGGGCGGTGACTGTTTCCATTGTCATGGTGGTGCCGGCAATCCTCTGTTTACCACCAATAAATATTACAACAACGGAAAAGATTCGGTGTTCACTGATGAAAATGACAGATTCAAAGTTACTTTGCGTGAATATGACAAAGGGGCATACAGGGCACCATCACTTAGAAATTTGAAATATACAGCTCCTTATATGCACGATGGCAGATATTCTACAATTGACGAAGTGTTGGATTTCTACAATTCAAAAGTATTGAATACACCATATACGGATGTCCTTATGCATCATGCTCCTGAAGGCGGCGTTCACCTCACTCAGCGTGAAATATCAGCCATCAAGTCGTTTTTAATGACACTTACTGATGAGAGTGTGATTACCAATGAGAAATATTCCAATCCTTGGTAAATTATTAAATTTTACAGTAGAACTTGTAAAATACAAATTATTATTATAATTTTGCGGTGAAAACGGATTAATTCTTATTTTCATCTGCAAAATGATAGTAAAAGATATAGTAACGTTATTGGATGCTCATTATGTCAGTAATTCCGGTCTTGAGAACGAGAATTATGATGTGGCCTTCGCATCTGACCTAATGAGTGATGTGCTTACAATAGATATACCTAATGTGTTGCTTATTACTGGACTTGCAAACATACAGACCATACGTACTGCCGATATGGCCGAAATCAAGTGTATTGTGTTAGGACGTAATAAGAAAGCAACTCCCGAAATGATAGAGCTTGCCGAGGAAAATGAAATCACCATTATTGAGTGTGCATATTCATTGTTCCATATATGTGGTCTTCTATACAATGAGGGAATAGATCCATTATTTTAACTTATGCATTTAGAATACAAGGTACAGGGAGGAAATTTTTCAAAGGCAGGTCATGCTTCAGGAGAGATTAAGAAGGTTCTCAAACAGCTTAATGTCAACCCGATGGTCATTAAACGTATTGTTGTCGCACTTTATGAGGCGGAGGTCAATATTGTGGCTCATGCCTACGAAGGTGACATAATAGTTGACATTGATGACAGCAAGGTGCACGTTGTCTTAAATGACAGCGGTCCTGGCATCCCGTCCATAGAACGCGCCATGGAAAAAGGTTATTCAACCGCTTCACCTCTCGTAAGGGAAATGGGGTTTGGGGCCGGTATGGGACTACCCAACATTAAAAAGAATACCGATGAACTGAATATTAAAAGTGTTGTCGGTGTGGGAACTACAGTTGACTTCATAAACTATCTTTAATTATGGAAAAACAATCGCCATCTTCAATATTTCATGCAATATACGTTGATGAAGACCGATGTATCGGATGTACACGATGTATGAAAATTTGTTCAACTGCTGCTATCAGAATCTGCAATGGCACCGCCATGATCAGTAACAGCAGGTGTATTGATTGTGGCGAATGTATGAAAGCCTGTAATTCCAATGCAATTCATATTTCACAAGGTGATTTGCAGTCAATCTTCAAGTATAAATATAGGGTTGCACTTATTCCTGCAGTGCTTTTCGGGCAGTTTAAACTTGACGTCACTCATGACGACCTGCACAGAGCTTTGCTGAGTCTTGGCTTTACCAGTGTTTATGAGGAAGAGTTGTCGGCTGAATTTCAGATAGATGCAATCAGAAGATTCCAACAGGAATCGGACATTAAGCCGGTCATCTCGAGTTTCTGTCCGGCAATAGTACGACTGATTCAGGTTAAATTCCCGACATTGACCGAGAACCTTGTCCTTGTGAAATCACTGATTGATATAACCGGTCTTACAATATTGAAGGAAGCCGCAAACAAAGGCATTGATCCTTCGGATGTGGGTATTTTTTATATAACTCCTTGTGCTGCAAAGATATGCGCTGTCGTAAGTCCTGTCGGAGATGAAAAATCTCCTATCACGGGTTTCCTCAATATGGATATGATGTTTGACAGGCTCAGCATTGAATTGCAGAAGATTAAGGGTACGGTCGATCCTGATTTTAAACGTAAGACATCACTCACACGTACTGAAGTCAAATGGAGCCTTACTGGGGGAGAAATCAAACATGCTTTCGGTAGAAAGCTGTCCATTGACGGTATTGCCAATGTCATTGAATTTCTCAACAAAGTTGACGATGAGGCAATTGATGACATTGACTTCCTTGAACTCCGGGCATGTGACCAGGGGTGTGCCGGTGGCATTCTCACTCAGGGCAACAGGTTCCTTACCGTTGAAAAGCTCATGATGAGAGCCAACAAAAAGGCCGTAAATAAACGTCATGGCCCTTATTACAGCGACATCACGTATGATGAAATAAAGGTCCCGACTGTTAATCCGCGTCCGATTGAAGGTCTAGACAAGGATATTTCAGTGGCTATTAAAAAGATGGAACAGAAGCAGGAAATCTATAAAATGCTTCCTCAACTTGACTGTGGATGCTGCGGTTGCCCGACATGTGAGGCTTTTTCTGAAGATGTCGTCAAATCGCTGAAACCACTGTCAAGCTGTATGTTCATTCAGGTTGCTTTCAATTCTAAGAATGACAAAGGAAAGGAAATCATCAAAAAGATTTGGGGCGACAGCAAAATAGTAGAAGAATTAAAAAACAAGTTGGAAAACGATAATTAATTTATCATGAAAGTTAGCGAATTATTAGAAAAATTACAATATAATGTGTTCAGTAAAGCTGACACTGATAAGGAAATAACTGCAGGATATGCGTCTGACCTCCTTAGCGATGTTATGGGCAATTCCTCTGAAGGAAATATCTGGGTTACCATGCAGACTCATAAAAACGTTGTGGCAGTGGCTGCACTGAAAGAACTTTCGGCGGTGATATTTACCAACAGTAATATCCCTTCCGATGAATCTATCGAAGCCGCCAACGAGGAAAATGTTTTGCTTTTAGGCACATCAAAAGGTACTTTTGAAGTCTGCGGCGAAATATATAATCTGCTGGAATCAAAGTAGAAATGAAAAACTACAAGGCTGATTTCCATATACATACCGTCCTTTCTCCATGCGGCAGTCTTGATATGAGCCCTGTAAATATTATTCAGGCTGCAAAAAAGAAACACATCAATATAATTGGAATTACAGACCACAATGCGACTCAGCATACTCAGGTTGCCAAGAAAATAGGAGACCGCGAGGGCGTTTTTGTCTTATGTGGCTGTGAAGTGTGTACAAAAGAAGATATACACTGCCTTGCATTCTTTGAGAAACCAGAGGAAATCACTGCATTTCAGGCTTATATCGACAAATACCTTCCTTCTATTCCAAATGATCCCGACAAGTTCGGATATCAGGTGATAGTCAATGAAGATGAGGAAATAGTTGATGAACTGCCTTATTATCTTCTATCAGGCATTGACCAGAGCATGGATGAGGTTCAGGATGAGGTGAAATCACTCAACGGTATATTCATTCCGGCTCATATCGACCGCGGCTCATTCAGCGTGACAAGTCAGCTTGGATTCGTCCCATTTGACTTGAAACCGGATGCGTTTGAAATTTCAAAATTCTGTTCGTTTCAGAAAATATTGAAACTTTATCCTTATATCAGCAGTTATAGAATAACACAGGATTCTGATGCTCACTTTATTGATGATGTCGGCTGCGTGTGCAACGTATTGGAACTGGAAGAGCTGTCATTTAAGTCAATAAGAGAGTATCTTTGCACAAAAAATGATTCAAAATGAAAGAAATTGCTTTAAACATTCTTGATATTGCCAACAACTCCATCCGTGCAGGTTGCAAGACTTTGAAGATTGAAATCGAAGAAAGTGAGAAGGACAACCTCATGAAACTGACTATAACAGACGATGGTTGCGGTATGGACGCGGAAGTTCTGAAAAAAGTCACAGATCCGTTTTATTCCAGTCGCAAAACCCGCCATATAGGCTTGGGAGTTCCATTTTTGAAACAACATGCCGAAATGGCAGGTGGTATGTTTGATATCAAAAGCGAACTTGGTGTGGGAACTGTGGTTACTGCAACTTTTGTCCTTGATCATCCTGACCGTCAGCCTCTTGGCGACATTGAATCGGTGATGGCCATGATAATCTCCTCCAATCCGGAAATTGACTACTATTATCGCCATAAAACCGATACGGCTGAAGCTGAACTCGATACCAAAGCGGTAAAAGAGGAACTTGGAGATATCCCTATTACAGATCCGGAGGTGATAAAAATTTTAAAAGACATGATGTCTTTGGAATAATTGTATTATCTTCGCACAAAATTACAAATACGAATTAATAACCTTTAACTAATAAAAAAATGAAATTACTCTATTTGATTCTTATGTCACAGCCTGCAGCCGGTGCTAACGGCCAACAAGGTGGAAACCCATGGTCAACATTGATATTGATGCTTGTGCTCATGCTGTTGTTCTGGCTGTTTTTCATCCGTCCTCAGTCAAAGAAAGCCAAAGAACAGAAACAATATCAGGAATCTTTGAAGAAGGGGGACAAAATCGTCACTATTGGCGGTATATATGGCAAGATTGTTGAAATAAGCGACAAAACAGTAGTAATAGAATCACAGGGTACAAAACTTGAAATGGACAAATCAGCCATCAACGCTGAGGCATCCGCTGCTCTGAACAAATAGTCCATTGTGAAATGGGGATGGATTAAATCGCGGTCATTCTGGATTTGCATTGTAATCTCCGCATTGATTTGGTATATCATCTATCTCTCTTCAGATACCGTTCTTAAGGAGAGAATAGAGGTTGAATATGTTGATTTGCCTGATAATTACTTTATTACAGCCAAATCATCCGATTTTATCAATATCAGTATGTCAGTTGAAGGGAACCAGGTTAATGAAATCCATTCCCATATTAAGAATTCATCGGTAATAGTCAGTCTCGCCAACGTGAAAACTGCTGGAAAGGACAAGCTGGTTTATACTTACCAGGTGGCCCCTTATGTGAAAAATCAGGTTGGCGATATGCTTAAGACATCTGTCAATTATTCAATATCAACCGATTCCATATCCCTGACATTTGAAAAGGCAATATCTAAGAAAGTCCCCCTCAAGGATGATTCACGGTTTGAAGTTGCTTCAGGATACATGCTGCTGAAAGGTTCGGGCTTCTCATGCGATTCAGTTACGGTTACAGGCTTGACTTACAATGTTGAACAGGTTGACCATGTTACGTTGGCGTATTCCCCAATCTCTATGGTAAATAGGTCAAAAACCATTGATTTCAACTTTGAGGACTATTACCACGACTTTACCGTTGAACCATCTGTGGTGACATATAACCTTAATGTCGCTGAATTTACTGAATCCTCTGTGACCCTGAAAATCGAGGACTTTTACGATTCCAATAAACTATGGTTTTTCCCCGAAAGTGTTACAGGCAGATTTAATGTGCCTTTGGCAAATTTTAACCAGATATCGAAAGATGATTTCTATCTGGAGGTTGTCATTCCCGAAGGAAATGTCAATAAGGCTTTGGTCGATATGAAGACAACCGCTGATAATGTGATAGTTATAGACGTTGAACCCAATACAGTAGAATATTTGATCCATAAATGATGTTAGTCGGTATCACTGGTTCCATCGCTTCAGGAAAATCTGTAATTTCACGCATTTTTGAAACGCTGGGATATAGTGTATTCTATGCCGATGATGAAGCAAAAAAACTGTATTACAGTCAGGAAATCGCCGCAGCAATCAACAAAAAAGCCGGTACTGATTTGATAGATTTTACAAAGCCCGACTTTGTGAAAATTGCAGAGTTCATCTTTCTTTCCCCGGAAAACAACTCGCTGATTGTAAATGTTTTATACCCGTTTCTTACGGATATACTCCGTCAGTGGCAGCAGAAGCACTCCTCGGAATCTGTTCTTTTTGTCGAGGCTGCCATGATTTTTGAAAGCGGATGGAATAAAATATTCAATATGACAATCTGCGTCTTTGCAGATGAAAATGTACGTCTGCAGCGTTTGCGTGCCAGAAACCCGTATAACTTTGAAAACTGTCTCGCAAGGACAAGATTTCAGTGGAAGGATGATGTGAAATGCAGACTCGCTGATTTTGTGATTACCAATGACGGCGTTTCGCCTGTTATGCCTCAGATATCAGACTTTTTAAGTAGGTGTGAACAAATGGAAAATATTGTAGGAAATTATATTTTAAAAAATCATCAACTCTGTGATAAGCAGGAATATACATTGCAAAATGCTTTCCTATATGAAGTTATAAGAATAAAAAACTCCAAACCTGTTTTTTGTGTGGAACATTACGAAAGGCTGCTTCATTCCAATAATGACAAACCTTTCGGATGTGACATTGAGTCTTTCAGAAACGACATCCAAACCCTTATTGAAGTGAATGACATTCATAATTGCAATGTCAAGGTCGCGTACGATTCAAAGGACTTGTTCATGTTTTTTATCAAAAGTTATTATCCGGACGAGGAGTATCATAAAAAGGGGGCAGATGTTGTATGTGCCAATATTATGAGGGATAACCCGAATGTGAAGAGATTCAATCAGACATATCGTTCCAATGCTGATAGGGTGAAGAATGCCAATGATGTGTATGAAGTCCTTTTGGTTAATAATGACGGTGAAATAACGGAAGGCAGCAAGTCAAACGTTTTTTTCGTAAAAGACAATGTGATATATACAGCCCCCGACAATCAGGTGCTTATAGGAATAACGCGTTCGAAGGTCATCGAAACGATTAAAAAACTTGATATTAAATTGGTTTTCAAGCCTGTACATGCAGACGAGATTCGGTTTTATGACGGCGCTTTCCTTACAGGCACTTCGATAGATGTTTTCAGAATCCGCAGGATAGGTGATTTCGAATTCGACGATAAGGCACTCAATTTAATTAATGATATTTCCAAAGGCTACATTGCTGAAATGAATAAGTTATGAGCATGATGTGAATATGAAAAAAATGATTAAATTTGTAAAAAATTTTTGATGAAAAATAATATTTTCAAATTAATACTATTTGTTTGTATTTCAATTCCTTATGGATTAACGGCGCAAACGGGCGGAGGGGCTTCATATCTGTTTCTCGACCTTGCAAACGATGCAAGGCTTTCTGCATTCGGGATGCCAGCATCTTCCATATATGATGACGATATCAACATGGCGATTACAAATCCGTCTTTGATAAATGCAAACATGGACAATGCACTGTCACTGTCGTATAACAATTATTTCGGCACACATCTCGGATTTGCCTCATATTCAAGGGATTTCAACAAAATAGGCTCCTTTGTTGGAACTATGCAGTACATCAATTACGGCAAATTCAAATATGCCGATGAGATGGGTATTGTGTCAGGTGATTTTTCTGCAAATGAAATTGCTGCTGTTATTGGATGGGGAAGACAGCTCAGCGAAAAATGGTCAATCGGTGCGAATTTCAAAATGATATATTCCGGTCTGGAGTCATATAATTCATTTGCGGTTGCAGTCGATGTTGCAGGGACATACAGGATTCCCGAGAAAAATTTTGACATGTCGCTGATAGTC
>JAFYJP010000191.1 GCA_017538085.1 Bacteroidales bacterium
GACAACTAATTTCTCAAGCATCCAATCGGCACTACCATCACGCCATCTGTCCTTAAATACGCATACTGTCCGACAGCCGTTAGTACTATCTTGAATGACGGTATCTTCATTTTTGTTGGGTCAATCATATCAGCCATAGAATTCAGGTTAGTTGCTCCCTCTTCGATAAGAGTTTCTCCGCCAAGTTTTATCTCTATCAGACCATAGCTGCCATTCCTCAAATGAACGACAGCATCACATTCGAGATCGTTCTTATCACGATAATGAAACACATCTCCTTCGTTGGCATCAGCATAAACACGCAAGTCCCTTACGCAAAGTGTCTCGAATAACAGGCCCATTGTTTCCAAATCATTCAGCAGGTCGTTAGTGTACTGCTTGCTTTCAGAAGTCTTGCGCGTTTTTTCGTAGCCATGTCTTCATGCCTCAATGAACCCCGTCAGATAAAACGCCTTGGCAATAAGCATGTTGTGCGGACAAGAGTAATGTTAGGCTATCAATGCTTCACAACAAACTTCATCACTGTTTCGCCGGCTTTGATAAAGTAAATGCCATTGCTATATTTGGCAGTGCTAAAAGACAGTTTGTTGCCATCGGCCTTAAATTCGTCCACTTTTTGGCCTAGAGCGTTGAAGATGCTGACAGTGTCCAGGTTTTTGCCTTTGATGGTTATGAAATCGTCGGCAGGATTGGGGTAAAGGTTCAAAACATGGTCGATTTCTTCTATTCCTTCAGTGCATTCATGCTGTTGGCATGACAATTCTTCCAATGCATTGACAATCGTTTGGGTGTTCACAATGGGATAGAGGTCGCGATAGGCAATAGTGTGGTCGGGATTGATAATGATTACCGTTGGATAATAGACCACAGGGATGCTTTGCGCGATGTCGTTTCCGCCACCAGTGCGGCTGATGGTAGGGTAGGTGACACCGTACGTGGTGGCCCAGGCGCGACATTCTTCATCCTCATCCTGCGGGCAAATCTCGATGTAGAACACATCGTTTTGGTTGCAGCCGAAAAGATGGTATGATTCGGTGACGTAAGGCATAATTTGCGCGCTGCCAGCCTCACGGAGGAAAAGGTTGATAAGGACGGTCTGACCGCCATCGAGGATGTCGTAGAGGTGGATTTCGTTACCGTCGATATCGGTGGCCGTGAAGTCAGGCATGATGTCTGTAGGTGGTGGTACGACAACGAGCGGCACTTGCTGCACCTCGTATAGTTTGCCTTGCTCATCAGCTGGGACGACCCAAACGAAGTATTCAATATCAGGGTCTAATCCGTCGAAAAAATGACTTGTGGTTTCTTCGCCTTGCATACCGTATTCCCGTAGGATTTCTCCCACTTCGAGCCCCGTGTAGTTTATCCATGCCTGCATTTCAGCCTCGGAGAGGAGGTTGTAGTAAAACACAGCGCAGAATTCGTTGGGGATGATGGTTATCAAAGCCGAAGTATCAGCGACTTCATCGATGTTGACGATTACTTGTGGGTCTTCGATTGGTACATAGTCAAAATTATGTTGCTCAATGCCTCGGACTTCCAAAGTGGTGATGATGGATTGGACTTCGTTGCCGTGAACATCAGTAGCCGTGAAGTTGATGTCATGCGCTTTCAGACCGAAACAGAAGGCCAAAGCGAGGAAAACAGTAAAAATCTTTTTCATAATGTGGGTTTAATAAAATTGTTGCATGCAAAGATAATTATTTATTTTATTTTTATCTGCTAGTGGAATAAAAAATCCCCTCAACCCAAAGGGCAAGGGGATTGTAGTGTTTTTTAAAAAAAAGCAAATCTTATGAATCAATTACTTGATTCCGAGTTTCTTTTTGATATCCTTTGGAAGCGCATCCTTGTGGACGACTATATTCATTGTTTTGTAACGGACGAAAGCCTTGCTTGCATAAAGGTTTCCGTGATATTGTCCGTAGTCACCCCAAGAGTTCTTAACCATATAATATTCGTTACCTATCTGGTCTTTTGCTGTACCGTAGATAAGCATGCCATGGTCATCAGTGGTTTCCCAATTATCGAATGCTACCTGACGCTCTTCTTGGGTGACCCATTTTTGTGGGGTAGGCTTCTTGTTGGCTTCCTTTGCACGGTCAGAAGCGGAAAGTCCTAACCAGTGTGCCATGTCACTGCCTGTGAGGTCTGTTGATTTTGCTTCAACATCCGGAAGGACAGCTATACCTGCCATGTCGCCTCTGAGCCAGCCTTTTTCACTGACATCAGCACCCCATGCAATTGTATAACCCTTTTCGATTGCATTGTCGAAAATTTCCATGAATTCATCCAATGGAACATTGTAGCACTGAGCCCAACGCCAGTTGTCCTGGATTTCAAGAACGAACTTCTCATAGAATGGATGATGAGTAAAGGAGGTAATCGAAACATAGTCGTCAGGATTAAGTCCTAATGATTCATAGAATGACTTTGGAGTGTATTTTACACCTTTGTATGTGAATTCTGTTGGGCGTTCGCCAAGATACACATCGTGAATGGCTTCAATGGCTTTTACCCACAATACTTCGTTGTTTGAATTTGTCTGCAGCTTGCGTTGTTTGCCTTCAGCGATGGCTTTAACGGCAGCATCGGCAATAGCTGACAGTTCGGTGTGGTCGGAAAGTGAGTCGCCATACATTTTGCCGGCAGGCATTTCTTCATCAGGAACAAGTCCGAAGGTTTTCATACCATAGAGAACGTCATAGAATGAGCCGCCCTGTGAGAATGATACGTCACCATGAGTGCGGACTGCTGCTTTTGCACGGTCTATATAGGTGTTGTGAACTATGAACATTTCTGAAAAATCATATTCACCCTTACCCATACGAAGTAATTCGGCTTCAATGAAACCTAAACCTGAATAGCACCAGCATGTGCCGGCACGGCTCTGGTTTTTAACTGATGTTACTGGAATTTCCTTCACGACAGTGAATTGGTAGCCTTCATCTTTTGCGTCATCTTTCTTTTCTGCTTCAACTTGAGCAAACATTGGCAATGCTATCAATAAGCATGCAAAAATTGAGAAGAATTTTTTCATTTGTTATTATTTTAAATTTAACTATATTGTTGATTTATAACTCTTTACTTTAATTTTGGTTTGAAAGCAGTTCTTTGACTATCTCGGATATGGTCTTGTTGTCGGTTTTGCCGGCAAGTTTTTTTGTTGCCACTCCCATGATCTTACCCATGTCCTTTATTGTCGTTGCCCCTGTCTCTTTGATGATTTCCTTTACAGCGGATGCAACTTCGTCACGTGACATAAGGGCAGGCATAAACGTTTCAATTATAGCAGCTTGTGCCAATTCTTCCTCCGCGAGGTCGGCTCTGTTTTGGCTGCTGTAGATTTCCGCAGATTCTTTTCTCTGTTTGATCATCTTCTGAAGGGTAGTGGTCTCCATTTCAGGAGTGATACCGTCTTTGCCCTTTCCAGTCTTTAACAATAATATTTCGGATTTTATAGCTCTTATAGCAGCTAACTTTTTCTGGTCTTTGGCGAGCATTGCTTTCTTTATCTCGCTGTTTACAGTATCTTCTAATGACATAATTTTATGTTTTTTAAAAATGCAAATTTAGTCATTTTATATCTATTTTTGAGTACCTTTGCATCAAAATAATTTCAAATTTGTAATTTTATGAAATTCAAAACAGGAGATAAAGTTAAATTTCTTAATAAGGTCGGTGGTGGATATGTTACGCAAGTGCTTGATAATGCGATGGTAAGAATTATCAGTGATGGCGGGCTTGAGTATCCTGTCCCTGAAAAGGAACTTATTCTCATTGACCCTAAGTCAAGCATTGAAAGATATTTCGATGAAGATTTTGAAGTGTCAATGCCATCAAAAGATGAGCTGAATGTCAGACATAAGAAGTTCGCAAAACAGGAATCAAAATCAAAGGGTGATTTGCCGGAAGTCTATGAGATTGACCGGGAAATTGAAAAAAGAGAGAAGGATGCCAACAGGATTTCCGGTCCTGTCAAACTGATTGACAATGCTGACGGTGACAGAATCGAACAAGGGGTTTATCTTGCATATATACCAACAGACCAGGAAAAGTTGAAAAACAGTAATCTGATTATCAGCTTTGTAAACAATACTGAATATACCATTGTTGTAAATTCTTATCTTAGGAAGTCAACTCGTGAATATCATGGGATTGACCTGAATACTATTGCACCTTTCACTCGTCTCAACCTGTGTGAAATAAAACGTGAAGAACTTGTCAACTGGACTGTCGGCACACATTAGGTTCTGTTCAGTACCTCCACAACCAAAGTGGTGCCTAATCCTGTAAACATTGACATCAATCTTAAGGTAACGTATTTCGACATAAATGACAACTACAGAACATCAAATGTAATGTATGAACGTGCTTTCATGGTTCTTCTCAATGATATTTATTACAATGAAAAAATAAATATTCCAAAGGAAGAGAAATCGAAGGATGTGCTTATCACTGAGGAGAAGGCCAAGCAGGCAATTGCTCCTGTGGCTCCACAACTAATTGACAGGCATAAAACAGGCAAGGGAAAAGCGGAGGTTGACCTTCATATTTCGGCGTTGAGAGATGATTTTTCGAATATGAAGAATTTTGAGATTTTACGCGAACAGACCGAATATTTCCGTTCGGCTCTTGAAAGTGCAATCGAAAATCATTATAAAGAAGTTGTGTTCATTCATGGAATAGGCAATGGAACTCTGAAAGGCACTATCACAAAGATTCTTAAGGATGAATATCCGGACATCTGGTTTCACGATGCTCCTTTCGCCAAATACGGCAACGGTGCCATTGAATTGTTCCTTTCAGAATTATAGAATGATTTTTCCAGTAGAAACTGTTGGTTGCCGCAAAATTACTATCTTTGCACTCACAAACCTTCTTGCAGACAATTACACAGCAAAACTAAAGGTCGCAGAAACAATAAAATACAATTTAAAATGCAGTTAACAGCTAAATTAATACAAGTATTGCCGGTTCAGACAGGTGAAGGGAAAAACGGACCCTGGAAGAAAGGCTCAATAGTAGTGGAAACATTAGATGACAGATTTCCACGCAAAATATGCATCACCTATTGGGGTGACAAGGCTAATGAAGAAGACTTGGTCGTGGGTAATTTGCTTGATATTTCATTTGATATCGAAAGTCGCGAATTCAACGGCAAATGGTACACTGACGTGCGTGCATTCAGAATAGAGAAAAGCAACGGACAGTCACAGCCGGCAGGGATAATGCACCAACAGCCGCCGCAGACCGCTGTGAATCATTCCGAGGGGGCTATCAACACACCTCCTTCATTTGTGGAATCACAGCCTGCTGACGATTCTCAAATTGATGACCTGCCATTTTAATTAAATCATTAATAAACTTTTAAATTAAAACGATTTATGAACTACATGAATTACATGAACTTACAGGGCGACTTGTCCGATTACAGTAAGTCTGAAATAGTTTTGGTTCCTGTGCCTTTTGACGGAACAAGTACGTGGATAAAAGGTGCCGATAAGGGTCCTAAGGCGATGCTTGAAGCATCAGAAAAAGTTGAGTTGTATGATATAGAGACCAGAAGTTCCATATATAAAAAAGGCATACATACGATGCAGCCTATATGCACAGGCAACGAAAAATCCGAAGAGGTTGCCGACATAGTTCAGGCAACAATCACAAAACTTATCGATGACGGGAAATTCCCGGTTATGATGGGTGGTGAACATTCGGTAAGCATCGGCGCTTTTCGTGCTATGGCTTCAAGATACAAGGATTTTTCAATTCTTCAGTTTGATGCCCATACCGACATGCGTGACATCTATTTCGGCTCCAAATACAATCATGGTTGTGTGCTTGCACGTGGCAAGGAGGTCTGCAATCATATCACTCAGGTCGGTATCAGGAGCATGGGAGAAGAAGAACTTGTAAACATTGACCAGAACAGAGTATTCTACTCATTCGACATTAATTCCGGTCGCCTTGGCAACTGGATTGAAAAGGTTATCGAACAACTTACTGATGATGTTTATATTACTGTTGACGTTGACGCTATGGATCCGGCTTATTTGCCTGCAACAGGCACTCCTGAACCTGAAGGCATAAGGTATCGTGACATCCTTGATACCGTAAAGGCTGTAGCGCAGACAAAACATATCATAGGCTTCGATGTGGTCGAACTGGCTCCAAGCGAGGAGTTCAAAGCTTCGGATTTCATTGTGGCCAAATTGATTTATCAGATATTGTCATATAAGTATTTCTATCAGCACTGATAAGTGAGAATTTCCGCTGTAGTCATAACTCTCAACGAAGAGATTAACATTGCACGTTGTATAGAGTCGTTGATTCCGGTTGCAGATGAAATAGTCATTGTTGACGCTCTTTCATCGGATGCGACTCAGAATATTTGCTCGAAATATGATGTTAGGTTTATTTCACACAAATGGGAAGGTTATGCGAGGCAGAAGAATTTCGCCAATTCATTGGCGACAAATGATTTGATACTTTCCATTGATGCTGATGAAGCTTTGTCGGCACAATTGCAACAATCGATTCTTAAAATTAAAAAGCAGGACAAATATGAGCATGGCTTTGTTTTTACTATGGCCAGGCTTCCTTTTTATAACGGAAAATGGATACGTCATTCAGGTTTGCATCCTGACAGAAAGAAACGTCTCTGGAACCGCAATGATGGTCAATGGCAGGGACTGGTTCATGAAACCCTGCATTTTACTTCAGATGTGAAAATAGTCAAGTTAAAGGGTGATTTGCTA
>JAFYJP010000192.1 GCA_017538085.1 Bacteroidales bacterium
TAAGAGAGACGGGGATCGTTTGGGCTTTCCTGTATTTCCACTGCGTTGGCCGCAGGATATGAGTCAGCCTGAAATCGCTTCAGGTTACCGTGAAACCGGATACTATCCTGAAGCATTCATCAATATGCTTGCATTACTTGGCTGGAATCCAGGCACTGAACAGGAGATATTCTCAAAACTGGAACTTGTGGAGGCTTTCTCTATGGACAGAGTCAGCAAATCCGGCGCAAAGTTCAACCCTGAAAAGGCAAAATGGTTCAACCATGAATATCTGATTAGGCGCACTGATGCCGAATTGCTCAAGGATGCAACCCCATATCTGCACGGTTATGAGAATATGTATGACGGACCTACCATGGAACGCATTTGCGGACTGGTCAAGGAACGTCTTCATTTTGTGAAGGAAATCTGGGAACAGGTGCATTTCTTCTTCGAAGCTCCTACACAATATGATGAAAAGGCAGTGGCAAAAAGATGGAAACCTGAAACTCCTGCTATCATGAATGAACTTATCAATATTATCGGTGAGATGGAGGTCTTCAATGTCGAAAGCATGGAAAACACCATTCCAGAATGGATTACATCACATCAATACCATTCCGGAAACACCTATAATTCCATAAGAATCTGTCTTGTCGGTGAGGCCAAGGGACCGCATCTTTATGATATCATGGAAATTATCGGACGTGATGAAACCGTAAAGCGTATTCGTAAGGCTTTGTCGGTAATAAAATAAGCATCATGACGAGTAAGAAAATCTGTGTGATAGGTTGCGGACGCTGGGGTAAGAACCATCTTAGGACTCTTGCGTCTCTCGGAAGTCTTGCCGCTGCAGTTGATGTCGATGATGCAAAACTGTCTGCGGCGCTGGAGCAATATCCTGCAATCAAAGGCAATAACAACATTGAGGAGGCAGTGATGGCAGGTTATGACGGCTATGTGGTCGCAACTCCTGCGGAGACACATTTGCCGCTTGCAATGGCTGTCATTTCCAAAGGTTTGAATGTCCTTGTTGAGAAGCCAATGACACTGACTGCCAATGAAGCACAGATGCTGATTGATGCTGCAAAAAAATCCGGTTCACGACTGATGGTGGGCCATGTTCTGCTGTTCCATCCTGCCATCAGAAAAATCAAGGAACTTATTGATTCAGGCAGAATAGGGAAACTGTATTACCTTTATTCGACACGTCTGAACCTTGGTAATGTCAGAACCAAGGAAAGCGTTTTTTCGTCATTTGCGCCGCATGACATCTCGGTCCTCAATTACCTTATCGGCAGCAAGCCTGTTGACATTCAGGCCAAAGGTGTGAAATTCCTTCAGGATGAAGTATATGATACGACAATGACGATGCTGGAATATTCGGATAACATTCATGCTCATATTTATGTTTCATGGTTGCATCCATTTAAGGAACAGCGACTTGTAGTTGTCGGCAGTACCGGCATGATTTCGTTTGACGATTCTACCGTGGAGAAGGAAATACATCTATACAATAAGAGGATTGACTTTGAAAAAGGTATGCCGGTTAAGGTCGAACAGCCTGACGAAATCGTGAAATATGAATATAAACCTCCTTTGGAAGAAGAGCTGAAATATTTCATCGAAAACCTTGACGGAAAAATTTCTGTCAATATCGGTGAGGATGGTCTCGAAGTGGTGAAAATACTTGAGAGTGTTGAGAAAATGATTAAAAAATAAAGCAATGGATAAGGATTATTTTGTACATGAGTCGAGTTATGTCGATGATAATGTGAAGATTGGCAAGGGAACAAAGATATGGCATTTCTGTCACATACAGAGCGGTGCCATGATAGGCGAGAGATGTTCGTTCGGGCAGAATGTCAATGTTGCCAACAATGTGAAAATTGGCAATGGAGTTCGTGTGCAGAATAATGTTTCGATATATGAGGGCGTGGAGATTGAGGATAATGTTTTCTGTGGTCCTTCTTGTGTGTTCACAAATGTGAACACACCACGTGCTCATTTTCCGGTTCATGGGGTTTATTCAAGGACTCTGATAAAGGAGGGCGCTTCATTGGGAGCCAACTGCACTGTTGTTTGTGGTCATACAGTTGGCCGAAGTGCTTTGATAGCGGCAGGTGCTGTTGTAACTAAGGATGTGAAGGATTACGCTTTGATGGCGGGAGTCCCTGCAAGGCAGATAGGATGGGTGTGCGAGTGTGGCAAACGTCTTGGAGAAACTCTTAAATGCGAGTGTGGGCGCAGTTACAGAAAAGTCGGTGCGGATTTAGTTCTTTTCGTCTAATTTGCAGAAAACACTGTTGTTGCTGACATAGTCAGGAATTATCTTCTTCATTTGTGCCACGATTTCCATATCATCGCCTGTTTCCAGCGCAGCGTACAGTTCTTCGATGACTGTGTCAACATAGGTTTTTTCGAATGCCTTAACGTCGGCAATCATGATTTTTTCGTATGAGGTCTTTTTAGTGTTGTCGGAAGTGTTGAGCAATTCTTCAATCAGTTTTTCACCTGGTCTTAGTCCGATTTCGACTATTTGTGCATCTTTGTCCGACAACTCAATCATTCTTTGTGCGAGGTCGTAGATTCTGACTGGTTTGCCCATGTCGAAGATGAAGATTTCATCATTGGTGCCGAGGGAACTTGCCTGAAGCACGAGGTTGCAGGCTTCAGGGATGGTCATGAAGTAGCGGGTGATGCGGAAGTCGGTGACAGTCAGTGGTCCACCGTTTGCAAGCTGTTTTTTGAAAAGCGGTATTACTGAGCCGTTTGAACCGAGGACGTTGCCGAAGCGAGTTGTAATAAACTTTGTTTTGCTTTGGCGACTTTGGGTGTATATTTCAGCGATGCGCTTTGTTGCTCCCATGACATTGGTCGGACGTACTGCCTTGTCAGTGGAAATCATGACAAATTTTTCCACATTGTTTTCGATGGCAAGGTCGGCTATATTCTTGGTGCCGAATACATTGACGAAAACTGATTCGTATGGGTATTGTTCCATGAACGGCACATGCTTGTATGCTGCTGCGTGATAGATGGCTTGCGGTTTGAATTGATTGAAAATCTCCCTCATCCTTTGTTTGTCCTTCACGTTTGCAACTTCAAACACCATGTTATCCTTTTTGTTTTTGGCGTATGACGAGTTGAGAAGTTCGAACTGGAAGTCATACAATGGTGATTCAGCCTGGTCAATCATTATGAGCAGTTCTGGGTCGTAATGCATTATCTGACGGCATATTTCGCTTCCGATTGAACCTGCAGCACCAGTTACCATCACTCGTTTGCCGCGGATTTCATTCTTGACATTGCTGTCATCAAGGCTGATTTCCTTGCGTCCGAGCAAATCCTCAATCTTGATGTCCTTTATCTGATCGATATTGATTGTGTTGTCAATCCAACTGCTAAAAGGTGGAATACTCTTGATTTTAAGACCGAGACTAAGTGCCAATTCGAGTATTTCTCTCTTCCTTTCGGTTGTTGTGCTCGGAATTGCAAAAATCATAGTCTGTATCTTATGCTTTTCAATGTACTCTTTATTGAGGGTTTGCTCGCAAGAGTTTATCGGAATATTACTGATGGTAATTCCTTGTTTTTGCTTGTTATCGTCAACAAATGCAATGATTTTGTAATCGCTGTTATCCTGTGCAAGAGCTCTCATAGTTATTATTCCGGCATCACCTGCACCATAAATTATGGTTTTGTTCTTGCGTTCGAACTGTTTATATTTATAGAAATCAATATATAACCCTCTGATAAACAATCTTGTCAGAGTCATTGCCGCAAAAGTCAGAGCAAAGTGGTAAAAAATGATGGAATAAGGCGGAAAGAAAGTGTTGGCAAATACTTTAGTCGAATCCCCCATGTTAATCATCAGGAACTTTACAATGGTAATTGCGGCAGTGGCTGAAAATGTTGCTATGCTGATTGTTTTGATGTCGTTGAACTCCGTAAACCGCATCATTACCTTGTAGGTCTTGAAAATTAGGAATGATATGGTATAAAATACAATGAGAACTATGTATTCTTTCAGCGCATCCCCAAATACGAAAATATTTTTTTTGAATGGGAAATATACTACGAACTCTATTACAGCGTATGAAAATGTGGTCAGAAAAATATCAAGTGATAATATCCAGAATCTTGGGAGTGTTTTTGAACTGTATTCTCCAAAGATGAAATTGCTTATACGTTGTAAGAGTTTCTTCATATATTCTTTTTTATTGTTTGTCAAATCGAAATAACTGGGGCATCTTTTGCCCGGGGCGTCCTACAGATGTCATCTATTTCAGATATTCATCCGTATATTCTTCGATTTTCTGGTAGAGGTGCATTCTGTCTCTGCCTCTGACGTTGTGCTCGTGACCAGGATAGACGAAGTAGTCAACCTGTTTTCCGGCTTCGATGAATGCCTGCAGGAGTGAAAGGCTGTGTTGCCAAACAACAACGGGGTCAGTAGTGCAGTGGATAATCAGAAGTTTGCCGTTGAGATTGTCAACGTAATTCAGCAGGGATGCCTTTTCGTATCCTTCAGGGTTTTCTTGAGGAGTATCCATGTAGCGTTCGCCGTACATTACCTCATACCATTTCCAGTCACAGACCGGACCGCCGCAGGTGGCAACCTTATAGACACCTGGGTTTCGGAGCATCATTGAAATTGTCATGAAACCACCGTAACTCCAGCCGTCAATGGCAATTCTGTCGGTATCGACGTATGGCAGCGATTTCAAGTAGTTGATTCCGACCATCTGATCTTCTGTTTCGTGTGTGCCGCACTGACGATGTATAATCTGTTCGAAATCGGCACCGCGGTTAGGGGTTCCCCTGTTGTCGAGAGAGAAATATATGTAACCTCTTTCTGCCCAGCGCTGAGCCCACAAACCAGCACCGCCTAACCATGAGTCTGTAACGAGCATCATGTGAGGACCTCCATAAACGTAATGCAGAACAGGATATTTTTTGGAAGGGTCGAAGTCAGTCGGGTAGATTATTTCGTAATACAGTGAATCACCATTGTTATTCATGAGAGTGCCTATCTCCATTTTGCCGAGTTTATAGTCACTTAAAGGGTCAACATCTTTCGATATGTTCTTTACAACCTTGTAGTTGTTGCTCAGTTTGTTTTTGTCAAAATCCACATCAATGATGTCAACACAAGAAGCCACATCAGTGCTGCTGTATGAGTCAATGATATAGTGGCCTTTTGGCGACAGAACACCATCGTGAGTACCATGTTCTTTAGTGATTTTTCTTGTGTATCCGATTGGAATGTTTACGGCATAAATATGGTTTTGTATTGGGCTTTCCTGCGTTGAAGTGATGAATATGTTTTCTTCGGTGTCGTCAATGCCGATGATGCCCGTAACTTCCCATTTGCCCTTGGTGAGTTGCTGGATCATGTTACCGTCGGTGTCATAGAGATACAGATGGTTCCATCCGTCACGTCTTGATTGATATACAAACCTTGTTTTTGTGGTAAACAGGAATACAGGATTGTACATAGGCTCAACGTATTGGTCATCGGTTTCTTCAAACAGTGTCTTTACGAGTTCGCCAGTCGTAACATTATATTTGTTGAATTTCAGATGATTCTGTTCGCGGTTGAGGATTCCTATGTATATGTATTTCTCTGAAGGATCCCATGTGACTATGGTGAGATACTGGTCTTTAGGACCATCTGTCTTCATATAAACGGTTTTGCCTGTATTGAGATTATAGACTCCGAGAGTGACTTCGTGGCTCGTTTCGCCAGCCATAGGATATTTTGTGTTCTGTGTGGTGGCGATGCGGGTTGTGATGTCAACGAGAGGGTAGTCGGCAACCATGCTTTCATCCATTCTGTAGAATGCGAGGTAGTTGTCTTCCGGTGACCAGAAAGTGCCCTTTTCTATGCCAAACTCGTTACGGTGTGCGTCACTTGGACCATAGCATACACCTTCTTTTTCGGATTTGGCAACTGCAATTTCCTCGCTGTTGCGGACAATATACAAATCAGCGCCTTTGGTGTATGCGAAATACTGTTTCACATTGCTCTGGTCAATATTGCTGACTTCCTCGTCGAAAGCAATTTCATTCAGTTTTGTGACCTTTTTCTCTTTTAGATTGTATTTGAGAATTGTATAATTGTTGAAAAATGTGAATTCATTAGCATTAATCCATGAAACTCGCGGCATTCTGTACAATTCTGTTTCTTTGGCATCAGCACAGTTTTTATATGCTTTGTTCAGGTCGTCGAAAGTGATGATGACATTGTCTTTTTTCCCGATTCGGCCTCTGAAAAGAGTGTCGTTTCTGAGATACGAGTAATCATCGGTACCTTCAATCCACTGAAGATTGTTCGGACGTTTCGGAAATATATCCCTGTTCATGTATATGCAGTCTCCGAGGGTTAACTGCTTGTCCTGACTGTAAGCAGACATGCAGCAGAGCATTGCTGCGAGAAAAATCAATACCTTTTTCATTTTATTTCATTTACAATTAATTACATTTTAACAATCTTCAGATTTCTGTTTCTTGTCCTTACAAAATAGATACCCGGTTTCCAGGATGAAGTTTGTATTTCCATCGTTGTTTCCTGACCTGAGGATTCATAGACTTTCTGACCTGTAACACTATAAATTGTAATTGGCTCATTATAGGTGGTTTCTATGATAACCTTGTCGTCAAACGGGTTAGGACGTACCACAATTTTGTTGTTATCGATAATATTGAATCCGTCATCGTGTTTTACGTAGAATGAGGATGAATCAACAACATGGCAGTCGTGAGTATCAGTGGTAACGACGTAGAAATAGTTTATCCCTTCTTCGTAGTAATTGGTGTCGAGAGTGATGGATGCCCCTTCCAAATCGTAAGGATACCAATGATAGGTTGCATCGATGTTGCTGAATGCAGTGATGGTTATTTCATCCCTGTAAATGATGGTGTCGCTGCTGAGGACTATTGTGGTGTTGATATTAGGATATACCGTAATGTCAATCCATGTTTCAACAGTGCTGAAATCATCGGATACTTCAACATAAAATCTTGATGTTGTAAGAGGTGTCACTGTCGGTGACTGTTCTGTTGAAGTGAAGCCGGCAGGAACGGAAGACCATAAGTAAGAGTAATCACCGATACCGCCTGAAGGAACTGCTGTGAGGGTTGTGCTTTCACCATAGCAGAGTTCAGTGGATTCGGCATTGATGGTTACCTCCAGGTCGGAGCCGGAAACAATAATCATTACGTTGTCGGAGCTTTGGCAACCTGTTTCTTCATCAGTACCTGTGAGAGTCAGAACTACACTTTCGGTCAGTGGTACAGTCATTGGGTCAGGGATAGTCGGGTCTGTGACATATTGTGCAGGAGACCAGAGATAGGTGTAATTGCCTGAACCACCTGTTACCAAACCGTCAAGCTGGGTGCTGTGGCCGATGAGAATCGTCTGGTCAACGCCAGCATTGGTTAAAGGAGGATTGTTGACTGTGATGACTGTACTGCCACTTTGTGTTGACATTCCGTCATTGACTGTAACGAAATATGTTGTTGTTACTGAAGGAGATACTGAAATGAACTGGTACGTTGATGTGAACCCTTCAGGGTCTGATGTCCAGTAGTAAGTGTATGTGCCAGTGCCGCCGCTTGGAATTACACTCAAAGTACTGTATTCGCCAAGGCAAATTTCAGGTGGGTTGGCACCTACAAGGATTCCGAATGGGGTGCCTGCCACAGTTATTGTGACTTGGTCGGAACTTTGACAGCCTGTAACGTTGTCAACGCCTGTCAGCGTGAAGACCGTGGTTTGGTTCAAAATCACGGTTGTCGGATTTGCAGCGTGAGGGTCATCAACGAGTTCCGCAGGAGACCAGTTATAGGTGTAATTACCGGAACCGCCTGTTATTGAACCATTTAATGTGGTGGTAATGCCAGGATATATGGTTACGTCAGCTCCAGCGTAGGTTATAGGATTGTTGTTGACGGTGACGGTAATGCTTCCTTCAACTGAGGATTGCCCATCGTCAATGACGACTGTGTAGGTTGTTGTCACGGAAGGAGTTACCTCAGGTGCCTGCTCATCGGATGTGAATCCTGCAGGGTTCGATGTCCATGAGAAACTGTAATTGCCGTTGCCACCACTAATGTATGCAATCAATTGACTGGTTTCGCCCAGACAAATAACTTCAGGCTCAGCTACAACGTTGACTTCCAATGGGGTTCCTGATACGGTGATTACAACTTCATCGCTGTTTTGGCATCCTGTTTGAGTATCAGTTCCTGTCAGAGTGAAGACTATGGTTTCAGTTAAAGGAATTGTAGTAGGATTAGGAATGGTCGGGTCGTCAAGGTATTCGGCCGGTGACCACAAATAAGTGTAAGGTCCGTAATTGCCGCTGACAGAGCCGTCGAGAGTTACCGACAGACCAGGATATATTTCCATATCGACGCCTGCATACGTCATTGGTATGCTATGGACAATTACAGTCGTGGAATCGATTTTTGATGAATATCCGTCAGATACTGTCACAATGTATGTGGTTGTCCTACATGGAGTTACAA
>JAFYJP010000022.1 GCA_017538085.1 Bacteroidales bacterium
CACAAGGCTTATCTGGTAACCGTCTTTCTCTATCATACGTTCATCATTGTTCGTCACAATGACAAGGTTGCTGCATTTCAACTCTCCGGCACACTCAACCAAACTGTCAACCTCGCGTTTCTCGGTTTTGGGGCTGCTTATGTCGTAACAAACCTGAACCAGTCTCTCAATATGTGTTCCCCTTCGTAGGACGAAATCGACCTCCTTGTCATTACGCGAACGATAATAAAACATCGTCTTATCGGTATCATAGCCACGACGTATGAGTTCGATGAACACTTGGTTTTCAAGCAAACGCCCAAGATTATCGCTCAATGCGAAAGCCTTGGCCGCCACAAAGCCATTATCTACCACATAGACCTTTCGCGGGGCCTTCTTCATCAGTTTCAGTTTGTTATTGTAACGGGGCAAATAATAAAACAAGTATGGCTCGTGCAGATAGTCCATGAACTTCTTGGTGGTATTGACGCTCGAGAAGCCCAGCTCCTCCGTCAATTCATTGGCACTGACAGGATTACAAAAATTGGAGACAAGATACATGGCGAGATTGTTCAAGTCTGTTACATTACGTACATGATGCCGTTTAGCCACATCCTTCCACACAATGGAGTCAAACAACGTATCGAGATAACTACGCGTCAATTGACGTGTAGCCACCACCTCCGGATAGCCGCCATTCCTCATATAATCATCCGTCAAAACTGCAGCTTCAGTTTCCTGTTCTGGCTCAAGTTTGTGGAGGTCGAGTTTATGCCAGTCGAAAAACTCCTCCAGACTGAACGGCAGCATCTCCACCTGAAGATACTTGCCTGTCAGCACCGTAGCCATCTCGCTGCTGAGCATTTTGGCGTTGCTACCCGTGATGACAAGGTTCTTGCCCATCCTGTAAAGTTCACTGACCCACAAATCCCATGCATCAAGGTTCTGCACCTCGTCAAGCAGGATATATTCATAATCTGGATAGACGTCATCCAGCATCCGCATGATCAGGTTCGCATCCCAAGCATCTAACAACGGCTGACTGTCGAAGTTTAAATAGGCAAAGTTCTTGTTGCGCAACATCAGTAGAGCCTGAGTGGATTTGCCCACACGCCGAGGCCCAGTAATTAATTTGATGAGGTTGCTGCCCAGCAATAAGTCTGTATCTTGATTGCCTCGTCGCGTCAAATAAGGACGTGACATCAGATTGTCGCGTTCTTTTTTTTGGTTGAGTATAACCGTCTTCATCTTCTATTTCTTTATTGTGTCGGCAAAGATACTTTTTTTTTCAATCCATAAAGCTTATTGCATAAAAAATATGCTTTTTTATGCAATAAGGATTATTTATGGTGTAAAACAAGGCAACATCATTGTCATCCTTAGAGTCCTCAATCCATGTCGGGCGCAACTTATATTTTAATGTTTCAAACAACCTATCGGAACAACTAAAACACCGTCCTCGCGGCGGTAAGCGTATCTGCCGATTCCTACAACAACCATCATAAATGACGGAGCATACATTTTGTCAGTGTCAATCTTTTTCGCCAAAGAGCGGAGGTTGGCCGCTCCTTCTTTGATCAAGGACTCACCGCCCAGTTTGATTTCAACCAGACCGTAATGGCCGTTGCGAAGATGCAGCACGCTGTCGCATTCCAGCCCGTTATTGTCACGGTAATGGAAAACATTGCCGTCAAGAGCTTCGGCATAGACACGCAAATCACGGACCACCAGGGTCTCAAAGAGCAATCCCAACGTGTTGAGGTCTTTCATCAGGTCATTGGGTCCCAAGCCAAGCGACGCTGTTGCAATACTCGGATCCACAAAATAGCGCGTGTCGGTAGTGCGTATGGCAGCCTTCGAGCGCAGGTTAGGGTTCCATGCCTCCATGTCCTCAATCACGAAAATCTTGCGCAAGGCATTCAAATAGGAGGTAATGGTGGCATCATTCAAGGTGTTGCCGTCATTGGTTTTCAAGTCGGCGGCGATAGTGCCGTTGGTGGCTTGCGAGGCCTGATGACGGGCGTAACTGCGCAACAGTCGGCGCGTGTTGGCCTCACTGCGATGGACCTTGTCCACCTCAACAATCTCCCGTTTGGCCACCGCATCCACATAGTTGAACGCCTGTCGGAGTGCCGCACGTTCCGACTTGCCAATGGCTTTCGGCCATCCGCCACGACATATTAGATAGCACAACGCCCGCAAATTCAACTCGTTCCCTTCGGCAGGTTTAAAACGGTTGTCAAACAAGGCACCAAGCGAAATACTTCCGTTTGACTCGCCCGACTCAAACAGCGTCATGGGACGCATCTTCACCCAACCCACACGGCCCGTTCCCGTATGGCTCATTTTGCTTTGGTCAACTGGTTCGGCACTCCCGGTCAAGATGAACTGTCCGTCAGCATCCCGTCTATCCACCACATAGCGGCAGGCATCCCAAAATTGCGGCGCCTTTTGCCACTCATCAATCAGTCGTGGGGGTTTGCCTTCCAGCAGTACTTCGATATCCGATTCCGCCAAACGCTGATATTCCTCTTTTCGTCTCGGCTCATCCATAAACAAAACGCTTTTTGCCTGTTGAAGCGCCGTGGTGGTCTTCCCACACCACTTTGCACCTTCTACCAGCACCACACCAGCTGCTTCCAATTGCAATTCCAACAACTCATCAGCAATACGTCTCAAATATACTTTTTCTTCTTCCATTATTTTCATCAACAATAATCATTGCAAAAATACAATAATTATTTGAATTTCAAATAAAAAATAGAAGAATCATTAAGGAGTTTGGAGATATTTAGATAAGGAGTTTAGAGATTATTTGATAATGAATTTGGAGATTATTCGATAATGCAATTTATACCTCATTCAAATATAGACCAGACCTCACATCCCCCATACCACAATCGTGCGGCCTTCATATTCGTAAGGCTTATGCCAGATGCGCTCGTCCCATGTCTTCTCTTGGGTGCGGTCAAAGATGATGAGATGGCCTTCATCGACGGAACCAACCGTGTCCATGTAGCCGACCGTCTGTTCCAAACCTTTCTCGATTACCTTGTCAAGGTCGCCCCGCTTGATTTTCAATTCCAACACCACCCGTTGCACAGGGCCGCCGTAATGGTCGGTCAAAGGTTTTCGAATGAGCAGGTCGGTGCGTTTGCGCCCCAAGCCATATTCACGGTCTATATAGCCTCCGCCGTTCACCACTCGCTGCAGGAAAGCCTGCAACAGCAGTTGCGGTCCGGCCTCAGCATAGTCGAATTTGCCAATCCAGGCATCCGCATTCTGGCGGAAGAACTGCTGGAAGTCGAGCAGCAGTTTCTCCACGTTGATGCTGTGGTCAGGATTCTCATACCATAACGGATCCTGCGTAAGAGCGTCTTGTGTACTCCATGTCAGCTCACGTGGGATAATTTCCCGATAGATGCCGTTAGCAATTCTACGAGGTTTGCCTTTCTCTCGTTTAATTAATCCCATGTCTTCCACATATTGTATGTCATCCGTTGGAATCAAGGCATCGTCCACCTCATCATCATTAGCCAGCATCGGTTCAATAACTCGCCGCACGCGAGGCTCTTCCAGTTTGTCAATCAGGATGTCAATGTGCGTGTCTCTACGATAAATGATGTTCTCGATAGCCTGGTCAATCATTTCAGGGATGATACGGACGCTGCGGTCGCGGTTCCCCTTCATCTTGTAGGTCACCTCGCGTCCAAGGGCGTTCACCAACCACGGCTGCCCTTCGGTGGCGTCCCATACCATCGGGAAACAAACCTCATCAAACACTTGGCCCGTCTCACGAGTATGCTGCATATAAAGCTCATGGATTTCCTCTTTTGAGAAATTGCCTAAGCGCAACGACTCTGTCTTAATGTTGAATGCAGACCCACCCGTGATGATGTCCTGGTTAGAGAGCACGATGCGGTAGTCACGCACATCGCGAACACCACAGAGGATTATGCTCTGGGGGAATGCGGCAGGACGATCCGTGTATCCAGAACGAATCTGGCGGAGAATGCTGACCAAGCTGTCGCCCACAAGTGCGTCAATCTCGTCAATGATTAGAACGATAGGCTTTGGGAGCCGCTCTGAAAGATAGTGCAGATAAGTAGCCAACATCGAATCTTTACCCTCCTGCTGAACTTCATCGCGGATTTGCAAAGGTAAGTCACTTTTCATCACACTTCTGAATTGAACCGCCAGCGTGTCAACGGTCGATTTTACCACGCTTTGTGCATCGTTTCGCGAGGCTTGTCCCCCCTCTACATTTGCATAGACGGCGATATAGTCACCCTCTTGGTTCAAGTAATCGCGAAGGGCGAGCATACAAGTGGTCTTACCCGTCTGTCGGGGCGCGTGCAGCACGAAATAACGCTTTTGGCGGATCATCAGCAGAATATCCTCCAAGTCGAACCGGCTCAGCGGGTCGATGGTATAGCTGTCGGGGGTCTGCGGTCCGGCGGTGTTGAAGAATCTTTCCATCCGTAATTATTTTTTCGCAAAGATAAACTATTTACTTGTTTAATCCAATAGCTGCGACAATAATTTAAAACTGGAAATAGACAAACGGCTGCACCTCCGCTGTGATGAACTGATACACCAAAAACACCGCCAATATTACAACCAAAACCATCACCCACATCGGCAACATGGCGAAATTCAAGCGATACCAACGTTTCCACCTCTCAGGCAACCAATGGATTATCATCCCTGCCACAAACAATATGAACACAAAACGATGCACATACAGTATCTGCGGTATCTGCTCAAAATGCCACTGGCCACCTATCATCGAAACCATCTCCTTCGCGGTGCGCCACGCATGCACACTCTCCTCTGCCGGACTCAGATTTGAACTGCTCCTGAAAAATAATCTCGTGAACGATATAAATATGAACGTCAAAAACACATTCCACGCTCTTGACATCCATGACGCCACTTTACCAATATTGTTTGAATGCATATCTCCAACAAACACACGATAAATCGTCCCTATGAACGTACCGGTAAATATAATCCCCGACCATACAATTCCTATCCTGAAAAGGGGCAAATCATACAAATAGTCCAACATCAGCATTATGGCAAACAACAATAACGTTGCCATGGTCTTAATGCCATCAGTTATGAAACGCCAACGCTTATAAATTAAAATGCCGACGCCATTCAATCCGCCCCAAATGACGAAATTCCAACTCGCCCCATGCCAAAGACCTCCCAACAGCATGGTTATCATGAGGTTAATTTTGGTCCTGACATTGCCTTTTCTGTTGCCGCCGAGCGGAATATATAGATAATCCTTCAACCACGAGGACAATGAAATGTGCCATCTTTTCCAGAATTCACCGGGGTTGGTTGACTTATAAGGTGAATCGAAATTCTTCGGCAGATAAAACCCCATCAGCATCGCCATACCGGTAGCCATGTCAGTGTATCCGGAAAAGTCGGCATACACTTGCAACGAATAGACAAACAACGACATGAGGTTCTCAAAACCGGTAAAAAACAGCGGATTGGCAAACACCCTGTTCACATAGTTGACAGCAATATAATCGCTGAGGATTATCTTCTTCAGCAGACCGTTGAGAATCCAGAAAATGGCAATGCCGAACTGTTTCCGCGACAGGAAATATTTCTTGTGTATCTGCGGAATAAACTGTTCTGCTCTGACAATAGGCCCCGACACAAGTTGCGGAAAAAACGTCAGGTAAAAACCAAAGTCAAAAATGTTGCCGACATGATGAATCTTATTCTTGTAAACGTCAACTATGTAGCTGATATTCTGAAAAGTGAAAAAGGAAATACCAACTGGCAGGAGTATCTTGCTGCAATCGAAATAATCCCTGCCGACGAACTCGTTGGTCCATTTGGCAAGATAATTCACAACTTCCACATTGCAGTGAAACAGCGAGTTATACACATCGGTGAAGAAATACGCATATTTGAAATATACCAGAACTGACAGATTCAGCACCACACCAAGTATCATATAGAACTTACGCCACCCGCGACTCTCCAGACGGTCAATGCGCCGCGCTATGAAATAGCCGTAAAGCACCGTAAATACAAGCATCAGCACAAAAAGTCCAGATGTCTTGTAGTAAAAGAAAAGGCTTACAAAAAACAAATAAGCATTTCGCAGCAATATCTTGTTTCGCAGCAGACTGAAAATGGCAAACACAATCGCAAAGAACGCCCAGAAATAAAATTGGGTGAAAAGCAACGGATATTTGCTGTCGAAAGAGAACAATGTCTCGAAAAATATTTTCAAATTCTGCAATAACACTTTGTATATCTGTTATTTGTTAGTTAAGATGCTGTCAGTTTGAAAGTGGCTTCGGGAAGACAAGGTATCTCTGTTGAAATCGCAATGTTTTCGTGACGAATACAATTCGTAAAGTATTGAAAATGAATTTATAATGGCTTTGCCGACTTTTTCTGCCCCGGCATTGGTGAAATGAATGTAATCTTCTCCGGCAAGCCCGGCTTTAACCCATTTCACCATGGAATTTCTTCCACCCATCATCCTGTACATATCCCAATATGCCACACCGTTGGAAACCAACGTATTGCGCAGACAATCGATGGCAAACGGCAACAACGGATATGTCACCATTTCACCTCCGTCATTCTTTGACATGTCTGCAGGTCCGACAAACAGAATCTGACACTGAGGATTTATGCTCTGAACATACTGTATCTGTCGCAACATATTGCTGACGAATGCTCTGACTGAAACTGTGTCACAAAATAACGGGACCGAATTACCGCCGAATTGCATGATTATCAGTCCGACATTGGCTATCAGATAGGAATCGCGCAACTGCTTGCGGTCGATAATAGTGTAAACCATCCCAGACGAACCCCTCATTGGAATGTTGTCAACACTTACCCCATAACCGCCGTCAAGCATGATTCCGTATATGTCAGCCTCACCTTTGAGAGTGAGTGTCATGGAATTAATCGGATAACCTATATTCCACTCAAACATATCAAGTCCTGTCGTGTCCGAAATAATTATCTCGGAATAACCTTCATCGTCATTCGACAATGTCGCGGTGAAATTGCCATTGCAATCGTTGAAAAGCAGTTTCACATCTGAAAAACACCTGACATGCTTATTGGGATTGGCCTCATTGCCGAGTGCTGTAAAAGTCACAGAATCAGTAATATGAAATCTTTTACCCATGATACCGTAGTTGTGTAAGGCATCGTGTTTGCCTTCACCGTAGGCAACATATTTGGTAAAATCACCTGCAACACTTTGGGTTACCGAGTATGTCGGAACAGTCTGTGACAACGGCAGGAGTCCCGGTCCCATGCCGCCGAACAGTTCCTGAAAATATTCGCGAAGGACACAGCTTATTCTGTCAAGTTCTATCTGTGAATCACCGTAGTGAAGCACTCTTACAGTCCTTCCTTTAGTCTTGGCTTTTTCGGCTGAAGCAAAGAATTTGTCGAAATAATTCAACTGATTTTCAGGCAGATAAAGATAACTGTCGTTTAATTTCAGTTGATGCTCGAAACATTTCATAGAATCGGTAACAGACTGCAGTTCTGCACTGTCGGCAGTCTGCATGTTTGAATCATTGAAAGCGGCCATAGAGGCACTGTCTTCCCACATTTCGTAAAGTATCCCGGCATCATCTGTTTCCTGGAAAGTGTCAAAACTGGTTTTATCATGTCCCGTCAACACTTTTTCCAACGATGGAAAACGCAGTGTAACATTAAAACAATGTACGCCTTCTTGCGGGAAGAAGGCGCACATTGCAGCCAGTAACAATATTACTGTAAAAATAAATAATACTATACGACCGACTTTCATCGGTTGTTATTCAACGTCCCAAGTGTTGCCTGAATTGAGCAGGTCGTCAACACATTTGAATTTGGTCTGTGCTTTTGCTGTCTCAATCTGTTGTAGCATCAATTCACTGTAACAAGGTTTGCTGATGTCTCTGATAACACCGACAGCCATTGGGAAATCAGGGCCTTTCATTTGAGCAATCATCAATTGGAGGCCTCTGTTGGTCTGGTGTGGATTATGGACAAGGATATCATCTATTGTGACACCGTTTTCGCCGAGTGTAACCACTTCGAGTTGGTTTGTATCCTTGTTGAGGCGGATTCCCTTATTCATTTCTTTGCCAAAAAGCATAGGTTTTCCGTCTTGTACGTGGATTATTCTGTCGGCGCGTGTTTCCTTATCGGTATAGTAGCTATGGGCGCCGTTATTGTAAATCATGCAGTTTTGGAGCACTTCCACGAGAGCCGTGCCAGTATGTTCGGCAGCTGCGAGGAGGATTTCGTCCATAATAGGCATGGAAATGTCGAAAGAACGGGCGAAGAAGGTGCCGCCTGCACCGATGGCGAGTTCGCCTGGATCGAACGGGTCTTCAATGGTTCCCATAGGGGATGTCTTAGTGACTTTTCCGAAAGGGCTTGTAGGTGAATACTGACCTTTGGTAAGGCCATATATCTGGTTGTTGAAGAGTATGACCTTAATGTCCATATTACGACGGAGGCAGTGGATGAAATGGTTGCCGCCAATAGCGAGGCTGTCGCCGTCACCTGTTGTAACCCACACACTCAGATTAGGGTTTGCTATTTTTGCACCGGAAGCGATAGGCAAAGCCCTGCCGTGGATGCAGTGCATACCATACGTGTTTACGTAGTAAGGGGCTCTCGATGAGCAGCCGATACCTGAGACAACGAGTATGTCTTCCTTCTTTTTGCCGGCTTGAGGTAAAACCTTTCTTAGAGCAGCAAGGATGGCATGGTCGCCGCAGCCTGGGCACCACTTTACCATCTGGTCACTTGCGAAATCTTCTTTTGTGAGATTGAATATATTTGCCATAGTTATTCCTCCATTAATTTTTTGTAAGCATCAACAAGTTCTGATACCATAAACGGCTGACCTTTCACTTTGTTATACTGGTCGAAATGATAGCCTTCGAATTGTGTGCGAAGATAATTTGCAAACTGGCCAAAGTTGAGCTCGCAGACGATTAACTTCTTGAATTTCCTAAAGATATCCTCAGTATTCTTTGGCAGAGGATTGATATAGTTGAATTGGGCAAGGCCGATTTTTTTGCCTGGACATTCTTTTCTTATTTCATCGAGAGAATTGCGGAGTGCGCCGTATGTGCCGCCCCAGCCTATTATAAGCATGTCACCTTCCTGGTCGCCTATAACTTCCTGGTCACCAATGGAATTAACGATGTATTCAACTTTCTTTCTTCTGTTGTTGCACATCAGTTCATGGTTATCAGGAGCTGTGCTGACTGCGCCGGTGATATTTTCCTTTTCAAGGCCGCCGACTCTGTGACGAAGTCCTTCCATACCCGGGATAGCCCATTCAGGGACGAAAGTCGTTTCGTTTCTCCTGTAAGGAGCATAGTCAGGGTCATTTGGTTTTGCGTATGGAATGTTGAAATCCGGAAGGTCAGCAACTTTAGGTATTTTGATAACTTCGGTGCCGTTGGCGATGTAACCGTCAGTAAGCAGGATGACAGGGGTCATGTGCTCGACAGCGATTTTGGAAGCCTCGTAGGCAAATCTGAAGCAGTTGCCTGGCATTGAAGCAGCTATAACAGGTATCGGACATTCGCCGTTTCTGCCATAGAGAGCCTGGCTGAGGTCGGATTGTTCAGTCTTTGTAGGAAGTCCTGTTGAAGGGCCGCCGCGTTGGACATCGACGATAACGATAGGCAACTCTGTCATAACAGCCAGTCCCATTGCCTCACTTTTAAGTGACAGTCCCGGACCGCTTGTGGTGGTGATAGCGAGGGCGCCAGCGTATGCGGCACCGATAGCGGATGTGATTCCGGCTATTTCATCTTCTGCCTGATAAGCCTTTACGCCTAAGTCACGGCGGCCTTCAAGCTCTACAAGTATGTCGGTGGCAGGAGTGATAGGATAAGACCCTTGATACAACTGCAAGCCAGATTTCTCTGCTGCTGCGAGGAAACCCCAAGCAGTTGCGAGATTACCCGTAATATAACGATATCTACCTTTGCTGAGCGGATATTTGTCAACTATGAATGTTGTTGCATTTGCACTTACACTTTCAGCGTATGTGTATCCTGCAACCAGAACTCTCTTGTTGGTCTCTATGAATTCCGGCTTCTTTGCAAATTTCTTCTCGAAATATTTTATTGTTGGTTCCAAATCGCGGTGGAAGAGGAAATATACAATACCCAAAGCATAGATGTTTCTGCATTTGTCAGCATTCTTGACATCAACATTCAGCTCCTTCTGAGCCTCTCTTGTCATAGAAGTGATAGGTGCTGGAATAACGTGATAATCAAGAAGAGAATCGTTTGCA
Source organism: Bacteroidales bacterium (assembly GCA_017538085.1). Lineage (GTDB taxonomy): Bacteria > Bacteroidota > Bacteroidia > Bacteroidales > BM520 > RGIG7150. The sequence continues at coordinate 10,301 of JAFYJP010000022.1, forward strand.
AGAGGGTTTTCGGTGTAACCGGCCTTAGTAATGGCGTCGCCAACGAATGTATCGGCATCAACGATAATGGTGCCGCCTCTTTTCACATTATGCATATTAGATTTCAATGAAGCAGGATTCATGGCAACGAGGACATCGGCGCGGTCGCCCGATGAGATGACTGCCTTAGAACCGAAGTGAATTTGGAAACCGGAAACACCGGCTACCGTGTTGTGTGGTGCTCTGATTTCAGCCGGATAATCCGGGAATGTGACGAAATCTTCACCGACAAGAGCTGTGTTATCCGAGAACAACGTGCCGGCAAGCTGCATGCCATCACCTGAATCGCCTGCAAACTTAACAACCACGTCTTCCAACACTACAACATTACCTTTGTCTTTAGTCATAACTGTATTTTTTATTTTATAAAACTAAAAGAGTATCTCGGTTATCCCTTGATACTCTTTGTAACATGAAAAGTCTAAAAACTATTTTAGTCCTAATTTTGCCTTCACCAACGGTAATATATCGTCTGACGGTTCGGCATATAGAAGTGTCTGTACTGACTGTTCACTATAATCAAAAATGTAAGAATATCCGTTTTCTTTGGCAACGGCAGCGACAGCAGCTTTTATCTTGTCAACTATAGGCTGCGTAAGCTCTGTCTGCTTCTCCTGCAAACGTTGCTGTGCCAATTGCTGGAATTCCTCTATTCTGTTCTGCAAATCGGAAATCTCCCTTACCTTCGTCTCCTTGATGATGTCCGACATGCTTGCTTCATTTTGCTGAAAATCAGTAACCTTAGTCTGATATTCCTGTTGCATTGCGACCATTTGCTTTTCAAGTGTCCCATAATAATCCTGCAACGCCTGCTGAATTGAATCTCTTCCCGGCATTATGGCAAACAAAGACTCACTGTCAATATGGCCAATCTTTACTGACTTCTGTGCATTCAAATCAGTGAAACCAAAACAACAAAACAGTGCTAATACAATTACCAATAACTTTTTCATTCTTTAACTTTTTATTAATTAATTTATATTTCCAAAACAATTTGCAAAGGTATAAATTTATAGACAATAATCTAATTAATTGTCAGAAAATATTCATTAATAGGAATACCCTAATTTGTCAAGCACATCATCACTGATGTCATACTTGGAATTGGAATAAATGATTGAAACGCCTTCAGCTTTGTTGAGAACGACCGCATAATTTTCCTTTTCGGCAATATCCTGGATGGCAGTGAACACCTTCTCCTGAATCGGCTTTACAAGTTCAGTACGTTTTTTGTAAAGTTCACCGTCAGTGCCGAATTTTTTCTTTTGGAAGTCTTTGATTTCTTTTTCCTTAGCTAAAATTTCAGCTTCTTTCTTTGCACGTACTTCTTCAGGATAAATAGCCTTTTTTGCCTGATATTCCTGATATAGTTTATTTACTTCCGTATAAATTGCCTCCATCTCGTTCTGCCATTGCGCCGAGAGATCGTCAATCTGCGCCTGTGCGTCATTATATTCAGGAATCTTCGACAATATGTAATCTGTATCAACGAAAGCGAATTTCTGAGCCTGTACACTGAAAACACCTGCAAGTAATGCGAGGATAATTAAAATTTGTCTTTTCATTTTCTGATATTTTTAAATAGTTAATAATTAATCAATTGAACCGTTAATGGAGAAATGGAACTGACTGCCGTTGGCACTTGGATCGCCTGGGACATTATCGAAGCCATAACCCCAGTCAAGACCAAGCAAACCGAACATCGGCATATAGATTCGTACACCCACACCCGCCGAACGATACAGGTCAAAAGGATTGACACTCCTGAATGTTGCCCAGCAATTACCTGTTTCTATGAACATCAGCGCATAAATAACTGCATTCGGGTTGAGAGACAGAGGGTACCTCAATTCCACTGTGTTTTTGTTATAGACAGTACCGCCCACATCATTGTCAATGTAATGGTCAGGAGTAAGCGATTCGTTGGCATAACCTCTGAAACCAATGATTTCACGGCCATCGAAATTGTTGTAGGTACTGATACCGTCACCGCCAAGGAAATATCTTTCGAAAGGTGTGATTCCCAATGTCTTGTTGTAACATCCCAACACACCAACCTTGGTTCTTACCATAAGCACAAGATCACCTGCTATCTGCTGATACCAGGCAGCCTTGAAATCCCATTTGTGATATTCAATCCATCTGTAACGGTCGTTTGTTGACATCTCGCTGTATTCCGCTGCAGTATGAGGATTGAAGAGAGAATACGGAGGAGTGAGCCTTACTCCGAGAGATATGTCGGAACCCCTGCGCGGATAAAATATCTGGTCGGTGGAATTACGCGCCAGCGTTATACCATAATTGAAATTATAGTAATCGCCGTTGCCCGCCTCGTCGAACGCAAAAATACCCGTGTAGTTCACCAATGAATATCTTATCATATTTATAGACTGATACAGAGTGAAAAAATCATCTGGCCACTCTAATCTTCTTCCTAATCCAAAAATCAGGCCATGCTGATCAAAACTGCCATAATAAGAGCTGGTTTTTGAATATCCGTTGGTATAATGTGAATAATAATAAGTCGTACTGAAAGCGTTAGGTTTCTTGCCACCAAGCCAAGGCTCTGTAAATGAAACACTTCCACTGATATACCCAACACCGTATGTCTGAAGATGCAGACTCAAAGTCTGTCCGTCTCCCGCAGGAACAGGCTTCCACGCATCCTTGTTGAAAAGATTTCTCATGGAGAAATTGGAAAACTTCACACCTACCGTACCGATAATTCTTCCGTAGGCATAACCTCCCGAAAGTTCCAACTGGTCGGAAGAAGTCTCTTCCACAGTGTATTTGAGGTCAATCGAACCGTCGGTCATGTTCTGCTCAACCTCCGGATTGATGGTCTCCGCATTAAAATATCCCAACGATGCAAGCTCTCTTTGAGAACGAATAATCTCCGACCTGCTGAACAAGTTTCCAGGGAGAGACCTCACATCTCTAAGTGCCACATTGTCATTTGTTTTAGTATTTCCAAAGAGCTTAACCTTATTGACCGATGCCTGAGTTCCTTCGATTATCTGTATCTCCATATCAATCGAATCGTTCTCTACCCTCACCTCCACTGGATTCACACGGAAATAGAGATAACCGTCATCCATGTAAAGCGAGCTGACATCCATGCCGGTCATGTTGTAATTGAGGTTCGTCTCAAGCTCCTTCTGATTATATACGTCACCCTTCTTGATTTTTAGAATCTGATTGAGATAATCCGACGAATATTTGGTGTTTCCGACCCAAGTGATGTTTCGGAAAAAATACTTGCTTCCTTCATCGATGTTAATGTCAAGCATCAGACTCTGACCATCGGGAGTAAAATAAACAGAGTCATTCAATATTTTGAAATCCCTGTAACCAAGAGTGTTATACTTATTCTCCAGAAGCAGTTTGTCCTCATCCCATTTGTCCTTGACAAATTTCGAAGACTTGAACAGGCGTATGCTTGCATTGTCAACCCCGTAGTTATAGACATTGTAAAAAATGTCTCCAACATCAAGACTTCTTGCCGTCTTTAAGGTTGACATGAAAAGCGTGTCCATATTATCGATAATCGTGAAATGGCCTTTTTGCTTGGTTTCCTTGAAAGTGTTTTTGATGGCAGCATCGCTGAGATGGTCATTACCTGTAATATTAATGCTCTCAATCTTAACCTTGCGGTTTTTATTGATATCTATCATGAGGCTCAGAGAGTTGACCTCAGTGGTATCCGGGATTTGCTTAATATCCACATCAACATTGTAATAGCCTTTTTTCATGTAAAAGGACTTTATTCTGTTGGTGACACGGATAAGCATGTTGTCTGTCACGACATCGCCGCGTGTGATGTTGATTTCGTCACGGATGTCATCAACATCGCTCTTGCTGATTCCCTTGAATGCGAATTTGGACAGGCGCGGGCGCTCTGCGAGATAAATATCGAGAAATATTTGACCGTCAACAATTGATGTGACAGTGATGGAGACATCTTCAAAAAGGCCTTGTTTCCATAGGTTTTTGACTGCCTTTGTGATTTCCTCACCCGGAACTTCAACCACTTGTCCCACCCGCAGGCCGGAAAGCATCTTGAGGACATTTTCATCAAGAAATTCCACTCCGGAAATTGTGATTCCCCCTATTGTATATTTTTTTGGAGATGAATAACTTATATCCATCCCCGTATTGGAGAAACTTACCTGAGAGTATGCGTTCCCAACACAAATCAACAGTAAAAACAGGAATAGGTATAATTTTTTATTCATCAGCAATTGGTTTTATTCATTGTTTGACACTTTGCCGAAACGTCTTTCGCGATTCATATATTCATCAATTGCAGCATTCAACTCTGCGGGGGTGAAGTCCGGCCACAGGATGTCTGTAAAATACAATTCCGAATATGAAGCCTGCCACATCATAAAATTGCTCAGACGGAATTCCCCACCAGTTCTGATAATCAGGTCCGGATCAGGGAAGTCCTTAGTGTCAAGATGGTCGGAAATGAACTTCTCGTCAATGTCGGAAACGTCAGCTTTGCCGTCTTTGACTTCCTGTGCGACAGTCCGAACCATCCTACTTATTTCGTCACGGGAGGAATAGTTCATGGCAATAATGAGTTCCATAGCATCATTATCCTTAGTCTCTTCCATACACCAGTTGAAACAGTCAACCACAAACTGATCGATTGCATTCAAATCACCTATCACTCTAACCCTCACCCTTTTCTCCATAAGGTCAGGCATATTCTTGTTGATTGTAGTTACGACAAGATGGAACAACGAATCAACTTCGTCCTTGGGACGATTCTTGTTTTCGGTGGAAAAAGTGTACAGTGTAAGATATTTGACACCTCTCGTAAGGCTTGCATCGATAATATCATGGACGATATCAGCACCGTGTTCGTGCCCGTAACTGCGTGACTCATGGCGTTTTGTAGCCCATCTGCCATTACCGTCCATTATTATTCCGACATGTGTCGGAGTCCTTTTCATATCACTCATAATCTGTTATTTACGCAAATGATCATAACAATCATTCTTATTACTTAAATTGAAAGCAAAGCAGATACCCAACTGGAAAAACGAGTACCAGTCTTTGGTTGAACGATCACAGATGTGTGCATAGTCGATTCTGTCATCTTGATTCCAAAATTCAGCAGTTGCATCAATATATTTTTTATCAAAATAAAAGCCGTCAAGCCAGTCGATAAAAGTCTTGTGCATCACCCACTCGGCGAAAAGACCGATACGGTCGGAAACAGAATATTTGAAGCCGAAACCGAAGTTAATATTAGGTGTGATTTTCGCATGTTTACTCATAATACCAGTAGTGGAAGGATCGGGCCATTTCCGTCTTTGAATATCATCATTAGTTATGACGTATGAATATCTCAAAGAAGGGTCTTCGCCCACGAACGAACCCGAAAGGGAGAGCTGATAGGTGCCTCCTGCTCCCAAAATCATGTAAGGGGTCCAGAAATACCTTGATGCACCGATGAAATAATTCAAAAAGTTGATTTCCAAAGTTGCACTGACATCAATCAAATTCGACTTGAACTCACCTTGGCGTGGAACATATCCAAGCTCTTTGCCAAAAATGCTTTTTTTGGCGTCATTTCCCGATATAGAGGCGTAATTGGCTGAAAGACGGGCAGAGAGTCGTTGACCGAAATTCCGCCTGTAATAGGCCCCAAATGAGGCGTGGACATTTGCGAACTGCGTCCTCGGATTCAATTCGCCGAGATAATAACTGCCTCCGCCTACAAAACCAAAATCGTTTCTCATCTGAGAATAACAGTTGCTGACGCCAAGCGTGACAACACTCAATATTACCAAACACAACTTCTTCATCTGCATAAAATTGCAAAATTAATAAATGCTCAATTAATTCCTAACATCTAATCCCCAATTTAATTTTTCGCGTATGGTTTTTAAGAAATTTTCACTATACGGCCGTATCAAATTGAAATCAAAGTCATTTTTCTGAACAGTAAAAGAACTGTTGCTTTTGAAGAAGCGTGCAATGGAGTCAACATTCACACAGAAGTCCGGTTCACGACATTCGACATGAACAGTTATCTTACTGTCATCGGAAATAACGAAAGAACGGGCTGTTAAATTGTGTGATGCCATAGGACTTATCACAAAACTTTTAGTATCGGGATAAAGAATCGGTCCGCCGCAAGACAAGGAATAAGCGGTTGATCCCGTTGGTGTTGCGAGTATCAGACCGTCTGACCAATAAGTGTTGAAATACAAGTCATTGACCCATATTTTAAGAGACAGCATCGAATAGGGGTAATACCTTGAGAAGCAGATTTCGTTGAGGGCATAGTTGCAGTTTTTGAAGGCATCGGTGCCACATTCGACTTTTATCAGACACCTGTGTTCGATTTCATATTTGCCCGTGAAAATCTGGTCAAGCGTGTTTTCGATAAAATCGCTGCGTACAATGGAAAGGAAACCCATTCTGCCAAAATTGAAGCCTAAGACAGGAACTGCCGTATCTTTGATGATATGAACGGTGTCGAGCATGGTACCGTCACCACCGACTGAGAAAAGAAATTTCGCATCGCTGACCATGTCATCTTCCTGGCCGAAGACCAATGGTTCCGAGACAAAAGTTATTTTGCCGGAAATCTTTTCAAAGAAATCCGAATAAACAGCCACCCGGAAATTCTCCTTCTCGATACGGGAGATAATCATCTGGAGGTTATCCAGATGATTATCATTGATATCCTTACCATATACGGCTATGATGTTCATAACTGTTCACTAATTGAATTGGCGATTTCCTCGAATTCCATTGCGTTGAGTGACAATTTTTTACGAGAGAAATCAAGGTCACAGGATTCATTCATCGGAACAAGGTGGACGTGTACATGGTTCACATCGAGACCGATGACGGCAATGCCGACCTTCTGACAAGGGATAGCTTTTTTGATGGCGATAGCGACTTTTTTTGCGAAGAGGAACAATCCGGAATATGTCTTGTCATCCAGGTCAAAGATATAGTCTTTTTCAAGTTTTGGAACCACGAGAGTATGGCCTTTCGCAAGCGGATTGATGTCAAGAAAGGCATAATAATTCTCATTTTCGGCAACCTTGTAGGAAGGTATTTCGCCATTAATTATTTTGGTAAATAGAGTTGACATTGAACTAATTATTTAAATATTAATAAATTATCGTGATATTTCGAGAATCTTATACTTCATGATTCCAGCAGGCACCTTAATTTCCACTGTTTCGTCAACGGATTTTCCAAGCAGGCCTTTGGCGATAGGTGAAGAGATGGAAATCTTGCCCAGTTTGAAGTTGGCTTCGTTTTCCGGAACGATAGTATAGGAGACTTCCTTATTATTCTGGAGGTTGAGGAGTTTCACTTTGGAGAGTATCAGCACTTTTGAGGTGTCGATTTTGGATTCGTCAATAATACGGGCACATGCGAGATCTTCCTGCAGTTTGGCGATTTTATATTCGAGCATGCCCTGTGCATCCTTAGCGGCGTCATATTCGGCATTTTCGGAAAGGTCGCCTTTGTCGCGGGCCTCTGAAATCTGTCGCGCAACAGCCGGTCTTTCTACGGTTATAAGATGCTGCAGTTCAGCTTTTAGTTTATTCAAACCTTCTTCTGTGAAATATTTTACTTTAGCCATAACACAAATATTTTGCAATAAATGATAGTAATAAAATACAAAAAGAAAGAACCCTAAGAAGAAAGGGTTCTTTCATTAAAATTCGTTCCTAACTAAAAATTAGAAGTCTAATTTTACGCCAACAGAATGAATGCCACCGAACGGGTTGGTAAATCTGTAGCTATAGTCGATATCGAAACCTGTATGCTGTTCTTTGTTTACAGGAATATGGACTGTTGCGCCGCAGCTTGGACCTGTGTAGATGGTTTCACGGTTTGCAGCGTTTGTGATACCACTTTCATAGGTGTATCCGCCTCTGAGAATGAGGTAATCCTTGAATGAAAATTCAAGTCCGCCGACGAACTGGTCTTTGGAGAATGCATTGGATACGAAGGTTGCTGCGAGGGTAAGACGATAGTTACCGTCGAACAGGAAGTCGTAACCGCCGCCGATGAGCAGTTGTGAAGGAAGTTCAAACGCATTAGGACGTACCATAAGAGTGAACTGGTTTTCACCTTTGCCTGAGAGGGTTGTACGAATTGAGAAACCATCGCCTGAATATTTCATTGATGGACCCCAGTTTCTTAAGGTGATACCGAATTTGATGTTCTCGTGACGACCTGTAACATATTGAATACCGATATCAAATGCAACACCGGTAGCTGAAAGGTTAGGTATTGACTCACTGATAAGTTTAACCAGAATACCTGCGGAGATACTGTTGGAGAACAATCTTGAGAAACCGAGTCCCACATTCAGGAGATTAGGTGAGAAAGTTGCACCTGTCGGTTCCGGCTGGTCTTCAGAGGTATAATACACTTCACCGATGGAAAGGTTGGTGAAGTAAAGACTCAAGACACCGGCATTCCCCAGCTGTTGTGAAAGGGCAGCAGCCATAAGATTAAGATTGTTCATATAATTTGTATAGGTAAAGCCCACATCGGTACCTTTAGTGAAAGCGGCACCTGCAATATTGGAGAATGTGCTTTCAATACCGCGGACGAGGCCTGAATTGCAGTTGCCCCAACCGGAGGTCTGTGACCATGGATTTATTAAAAGTTCTGATGCACCTGCTTCACCGACACGATCCTTGTTTCCGGCCTGAAGTGACAACGGAAACATCATTAACACTACTAATAAAGCAGCAATACAATTTCTATATATTTGTTTCATCATTGATAATTTTAACATTTAACATAAAACAACTGAATATTAGAAGGTATTTAAGTCGGTAGGACGTATCTGACCCATCCACTTCAAAGTCTTTGAACCAACACCTGGAACATCCACGTAAATGATGTAAATACCACTTGCGATAGGAATGTTGTGCTCGTTCTTCAAATCCCATTGCTGATATGATTCATCACTGGACTTTGAGAATGAACGGATAAGCTGACCACTAATATTGAAAATCTTAATAGTACACGTTTGAGGCAGATTGACAATTCTTACATTGTTTTCAAGCTGGTTGGCATCATAATCACCAAGTCCGTAGTAAGGATTTGGAACAATGTTGATGTCATCAAGCTCTGTAACAAGCATTTCCTTGTTGTTTCTTTCAGCAGCCATACCATCGGTTGTGAAAGAGTAAACAGGATAATAGTAATTGTTATCAGCAGTAGGATCATTGATAACTTCATCTGTAAAGTATCTCTGATAAGGTCTGTTGATTCTTATGGATACTGTAGCAGTGTTATCAAGATATGACTGTGCTGCATCATAATAACGCTGGTTAATCAATGGAATTGATACATACATTGCAGCTGCATAGACACATTGACGTTTTTGATCTATGAGAACGTTTGGCAAGCCTTCTGTTCTTGTCAGAGCATCGTGGATAAACAGACCTGCATCGTAAGCCGGGCAGTCGAATGATGGGTTAGGAGTGTTTCCGAATACACCTGTTCTGCTTCCTATCACGTAGATGTAGTGTTTACCGCCAAAGAGAATTGCTGATGTTGGAGGATCTGCATATTGTGAAATTGGCTGATACATTCCCAAAACCTGATTTGGTGTCGGATTCCATTTCATATCACGTCCGTTTTCACCTATCAGCCAGGAGTCTTCACCAAACATCATGTTAAGTCTTTCACCAGTTTCAATGTTAATAGCATAACCTGGGAACCAGCCCATGCCCTTTGCACTGATGTAGTCAGGAGCCTCAGGGTCATCATAGTTAGGAGTGTAGTTGCCAGCAAGATACTGAGCCTTTGCAGCATCGGAGATGGTGTTGCCATTCTTGTCAACTGACCAGCCGTCTCTTACCATGTATTTTGCAACATTTCCTTCTGAAAGTGATGCATCGGAGCACATTTCGATGACAGGACAACGTGTCCATTTGGACTTGTCGGATGTGAATACAACGTCAACGCTGTACAATGATTCCATCGGTGACAGCGACTTGGATGTTGAATTATAGGCAGGAGCCACATCATGCTGTGATGAAAAAGCTGCCATACAGTATGGTGCCCATGTGCCGTTGAGAATGCCTTCGTATGCACTTCCTGGGTCCCATGCAAGACCGATAGGTGTACCATTACCACCAATACTCAGGTTCCAGTCGTTGTTTTCAGGTGCGGTGTTATCGGTTGACTCACCGGAACGTATCCAGTTGTATGCACCTGATTCATCAATATCCCTGACACCTGACAGCCATTTCTTTGTACTGTCGGCGTAAGTTATACCTGAATAAAGGAGACCGTTTTTACTTGTTCCTACCAAAATAGCCTTTTCAGCTTCTTCTGAACTTGATCCCTGATAAGTACCAACAGTATAGTATTTGTTGAAGAATGTCTGTTCAAGTGTGATAGAAAGACCCAAATCCAGGAACAATTGTTCATATTTGAAAACCAATGAGGTGTCAGAATAGTAGGTGATATCGTTGTTAATATCGTGAAGTTGCCATGTGCACACTTCCATGCCCGCAGTATCCGCAACACCAACAGTAGATGAATTGGAAACATTGTGTTTTGTTGCGTAAGTGAATGGATCAAACTTAAGCTCGTATGTGGTATTGACAACGTTAAGAGGATCTATAACCTTGATGTTCAGAGGACTGTAATTCTTTTGGTATTGCATTTCGTATGCGATAGGATACTTGTCTGTTCCCATCACATAATCATTGTCCTTGAGGATGACGGAAGGATAGGTTTCCTTATTGATGACTGTATCGACAAGCATCAGAGTACCATCGGCATTGAGCTGATATTTGATAGGCTCCTTGGAAAGGATTGTTTCAACACTTTTTTCATCGACATTAAGGATGAGACCGCCATTACCATGACCCTGAACACGTTTGATAGCCGGCTGGTCACCGTATGTTGAGTTAACTATTATACCACCCATAGGTTTGTGAGGTATTGCCTCGTATGTCTTGATGTTCTTTCTACCAGAAAGGAAAGCCTTAGTCTGACCGTCAAGGCCGCAGTTTTCATCATGTTCTGAAAGCTGGTCGGAATACTTCTTATACATATTATAACCGTATGCAATAGCTGTGAAATAATATGACTTGTGGTTAACAAGCGTAGTATTGTCGAATGCATCAGTCGTAAGTTTGAAAGTATGGGAAATACCTGCATCTGCACCATTAACCATCATAGTTGGTACATTGGCATCGAGATTGGAATCATAAGTATAGTTGACAATCTTTGAAACGCCGTTGGTAATATCGCACTGGAAAACCTGACGGATCTTGGATTCATCACCTATATCAGAAATGCTGGCTTCATTGTCAACAAGCTGATACACGATATAACCTTCGAATTTGTATGTTGAAGAATCTCTGCTGTAGCCGACTGATTCGATGTAAGGGTCAACCTCTGAATAACTTTCACCGAAGTTGTTACCTGAATCGTTAGACTCTCTGTTGGAGATGTAGAATACCAATTCGTTTTCAAGTTCAAGGATAGTCAAATCAGGAGCATTAGGACCGTTGACAACAGAGAAGCAGTTGTCAAACAAAGCCTGACATTTGTCATCGACTGTGCGGAGAAGTTTAACTGAGCCGTTGATACCAGGGCCGCCGGAAGTGGCTCTTGCCCAAGGAATACCTACGGTGATGTAGTTGACCATACCTGGACGAAGGGTGAAAGGACCTGCTGACTGCATGAAACGACGGTCATACGGAGTATTGTTGGCAGTTTCTTCAGTCCATTCAGGATTAGCCGGCTTAACGCCGCTGGTACCCCACCAACAAGGATCGGAGTCACCAGGGAACATGAAGTCAGCGTCAATATCTTCAGCACCTGAACTGATGTGTCCGTTGCCACCATATTTCATCTTTGTGTTATCATTCCAAATACCTCTCAGCAAATTGTAGTAATCTGCAGCGTATTTAGGATCACTGTTATAGTTACCGCTTGTGTTAACGTGATATACGAAACGTCTCATGCCGAAACGTTCATCGTCAACTATACCATTACCGAAGTTGACACCGTTTATAGCCTCAGCTCTGACGAGGAATCTTCCTGTCTTAGGACCTACCTTAGGACCGTTACCGTATGTGAAATTAATCATCTGTCCATTCTGGGCAACGATAGAGCAGTCGAGGTTTTCATTGGCAGTATTTTGTGCATTGTAAGCAGGGCCGAGGAGACCGTCGCCATAGAATGCAGGGTTATCATAACCATCAGGATCAAGATAAGGACCCTGGAAGAAGTCAACACCGATTGCAGGAGGCTGTGAACCATAAGCATTGTACTGACCGCTACCATCAACATCCTTACCGTTGTAGCAATATCCGAGACCACGGAGAACATCACATCCCACATAGTCATCGTAGCTGTAACCGAGGTCGGTATCAACCCACTGGCTGAAGTAAGTGTTAGTCAATGTATAAGAAGAACGGTTGATAATTTCGTATGAATAGAAAGTCATGTTATTGATTTCGTCATTGGAAGCGAAACCGAAAGCCTGACCTCTGATTTCGAAACCGGTAGCATCACCGAAACTTTCAGTGTGGATGTTACCTTTATCATTAAATACCCACCAAAGAGTTTCATCACCCTTGATACACTGGTCAACCTGGATGCCGTTGCCTTCCATAGTGGTTGCAGGAACGAATGTCGGGTCACCGGCATAGTTTGAAGAGCAGAGAACGTTGCTCAAATCATAATAAGGGTAATCGCCCTTGTAAGGGTCGTAATTGCCATCATGGTCATTGTCATAGAAAGGAGCGAGGTAATAGCTCTGATACTGTGACTTTGAGTCGGTCATATCCGGATGAGCAGGCCAGTTGATGATTTCATCAGGAATATTGTAATCCTCGTCAATTGAAGCATCGTAGTAACCTGTTTCCGGGTCACAATTTGCGAGGAAGTCATTTACCAGTTCCTGAGACATGAAGAACAATTTATCATATTTCAGACAGGTGGCAGCATCGACTTCGGATATTGTGATACCTTCCTGAGGATTAGGGCTGTTCTTAACATACAGAGGACCTGGCCAATAGTCATTACCTCCGTTGAAAGTAGGACCCTGACGATATTTGACGGCAGCGACCTTCAGAACCTGATTGGCATCCACACCACCAATCCAGAGGGAACCCGAGAACATTGATGTTTTACTTGAGCCGGCAGGGATTTCATACTGCGGGTTTTCAAAGTCCCACCACATATCACCACCGGTGTTAATTCTACAACTTACGTTGTTGACCTGAAGATATTTATAGTTAGCACCAGGTGCACAACCTGCTGAATTTGATTTGATTTCGTTTTCCGATTTACCTTGTTTCCTTCCTTTGGCTTCTTCGCAGTTGGCAGTAGTAAAGAATGAGAACAAAGCAAATGTTAAAAACAGACAAGCTATTTTTTTCATATTTATATAATTTTTTCTCATATTAAATCTCCTTATCATAAACTAAAAATTATAACTTACGCCTAAACGAATAAGTCTTGGACCTGAATAGTTGCCCGGAGTATCAACTCTCATCTGATATAACATCCTATAAGAATCGACACTGAGCTGCTGGCTGATTTCAGTCTGCCATTCGTCTGCTGTCAGATAACCATCATCATCTGGATTACCTGTTGCATCATAAACATCTACGATATTATGAGCATTGAACAAGTTCAGAATCTGTAAGTAAACGTTCAGATAAGATTCTCTTGAACCATCCTTTTTAGTCTTGTTTGTAAGATAGAAATCTCTGTCAAGAATGATATCGGTTCTCCAGAATGCAGGCATTCTCGAACCATTGATGGAACCATCGATGACTCTGTTGGAAGTTGTGATAGGATAAACCTTGCTGGATCTTGTATAAGGAGTACCGGAACCGCCACTGAAAACGATGTTAAGACCGGTATTCTCGAGCCAGTTGATATGTTTTTCCTGACCGTCTTTCGTCTTTCTGACTGTAACAGGACCATTGTAGTCCTTACCGTCAGAGAAACGGTAGTCGAGATTCAAAGACAGTCTGTGTCTCTGGTCTTCGTCCAGAGGTGACAGAGTACGGAGGTTAGGCTGACCTGAGGTGACAACTGACTTGGCAGCATCAGGGTCAGAGCCGGTACCGTTTGCAAACTGCAAGGTGTAGCTGGCTTTAAGTCTGATGTTTCTTGTTCTACGCAAGTCGAATGTTGCGGTCAGACCTTTAACTGTACCAAAGTCAAGGTTATCGTATGTGTAATATGTCTTAGGATAAGCACCGGTAACACGGTAAATACAAATCTGATCACGGATTTCACGATAGAAAGCTGAAAGTGACAACGACGAGGTGTTGGTCAGCTTCTGCTGGAAACCGACTTCATAGTCGATTGTAGTTTCAGGTTTCAGATTAGGATTGTTAACCGTAGGAGATGATGTCGTTGAAAGGAAGTAATAGTCAGTCAATGACAATGTATTATAAGATGTAGGACGCTGTGTCAAGATATCATAGTGTGCAAAGAACAGAGCCTCATCCGAAATTGGGAATGAGAATGATATACGAGGCATAACGTTGATTTGTGGTTTATAATCGGTGAAAACATCAGCAGTAACTGTATTGCTGTTTTCAGGATTAGTCAGATAAGGTGATATTCCGTTGCCGGCATCGAGAGCTGTCTCAGGGTCGGAGGTATATGTACCGGCTGCGTCATACCATGTGCTTCCGTCACGGAAACCGAGAATCTGAGTAGGATCGTTGATTGTATTGACATAAACAATATAATCATCACCCATATTTGAAGGAACATTACCTATATTATTAAGGTTACCTGATGCAACGCCTGATTTGTAATCAGCAACTGTATAAGCACGGGAAGTGATAAGGTAATCATCCTTGAGGACTGCCTGGTTGGCATCATATCTGTCAACACGTACACCTATATTAAATACGAGGTCTCTGAAAGAGAACACATCCTGAAGGAATAACGCGCCATAGACAGGACGGATGGAACCGATGCTTCTTGAATACTTGCCATTAGATAATGTATCTTGGAAAAAGTCATCGATAGTCGGATTGTAAGTCAGTTTGTTACCGTATGGGTCATAACCAGCATAAGCAACGTATGAACCACCATCGTTGAGCAATTCGTCAGGGGAGAACATGGAAAGATTGAGTTTGCCGTTCAGACCTGCCACCTGATAATTGCCGCTTTCATCGTAATAGTTCATCGTATTGTTTATAGGATCGTATGAATCAACGTCTATCCATTCAGTGCCGTCAACAGGAAGATTCAACATCTTTCTGAGTTCATAGTCAAAAGAACTCTGTGAAGTGGAACTGTACAGATAATTGTAATCAACAACTCCGAGGAAAACTCCGTTTTCGTCAACCAAAGGAATAGGGTTCTCGGTGTCAAGCTCGGTGATATGTGAGTTGACTCTACTTCTCATCAAAGTCCACAAAGAAGTGGTGGCTGCGCTGAAGTAAGAATTGATTTTCTGCTCAAACTGGAAACCGAACTGGAGAGCGTGGCCGCCTATATCACCGGAAGCCTTGAAACTTACACCTACCTGTTGGTTGTTGGCTATATAGTAGCCTGACTGTACTGTACCGAGAGTACCCCAAAGGCTATAAACTGAAGAAGGAGAATAGCCGTTGAGAAGACAACTTGCCGCAACTATGGCATTGTCATCTGAATAGTAGTTAACATCACCCTCAAACAAATCGTAATACTTTGACATATAGTTTGCAAGCACTACATTCTTGGTGCCAGGTGTAAATGTGACGGAATCGTCAACATAACCTGTATATACCAAAGCATTTACGTCCTTACCGTCTATGTCAATAGTGGACATCTCGTATCTTTTTGATTTGTAGGTGTTGTATTGACCAATATATCCGTATGAGAAGAGGTCATCCTTAAAATCAAAATCCTGGTTTTTGTAATGATATTGAGTGTAGTCGGCCTGAATTTCATAGAAGACATTCTTCAGGAGAGCATCTTCACTTGATCTGAAACGCTGGGTGAAACGACCGAAAACACGCCATGTGTTAGTAAGATAATGAACGTTCTTATTATAATTGAACATTGAATTTGCAAAACTGAAACCTCTGTAGTTCTGATAGTTGAAGCTACCACCGAAACTGAGGTTGGTCATATCAGATGTCTTGACGTCGAGCTTTGCTGAAACAGCGACTTCAAGCTTAGGGGTGTTGAGGTTTTGTTTAACCCAATGCAAATCATCCATTGTAGTGAAGCAGGCTTCATTCCAAACGCCTGTACCCTCATCCGACAATCTGATAGGATTTTGAGTCAGATAGTCAAGATATTCATCAGTAGCGATGTAGGTACCCTTAGCCGTAGGTCTGTTATCCACCTGATAGATAAAGTCGCCTGCGATGAAGTAACCGAGGATAGCACCAGGTTTTTCAGGATTCTTGCTCTGAATCAAAGGTCCGTTGAGGTTGATACCGAGTCTGTTGTAACCGTAAGCATCAAGGCCTTTGCCCTGACCCAAGCCGGAAGACTGGAGTTCAACGCCCATACCGAAGACACGGCTTGGGCCCTTGGTTGTAGCGGAAATAATACCACCGGTAGCATCACCATACTGAGCAGGGATACCACCGAGGATGACTGAAATCTGGTCGTATGCCGACTGTGGAAGTGAAGTAGTACCGGTGACCTTGATACCGTCAATGTAATAGACGGTACCTGAAGAACGCTGACCACGGATACTACCGACCTCACCATCACGTGAGAACACGCCACCGACAGTAGAAGCTACGGCAGCGATAGTCTTTTCAGGCATCTTTTCGATTTCCTCTGATGTAACGGTACCACCACTCTGGGTTTTATCCTTACTGATAAGCGGTACCTCATACTCAACGACCTCAACTTCGTTAAGGCCCACAGCACCAGAACTCATTGTGATGTTCTGGAATGTGATTACATCGGCAGAAACATGCACTCCATTCATCTGAAAGGTTTTGTAACCTACAAACTGTGCAACCAATGTATAATTGCCAGGTTCCAGAGGCTTGATGGTGAAATTACCATCAAAGTCAGTGGCACATCCGCCCTTCTGAATTCCGTCAACCTGCGCAACAACATTTGCGAATGGAATAGGTTCCTTTGTGTCTTTGTCAATAACAGTACCCTTAATGGTACCTGTTTGACCCATCAAACCAATACTTAAAACAAGCAATAGTCCAATTGAAGAGAGTAATTTTTTTACCATACCATATAATTTTATTTATTTATTAATTTGCATAATACACACATTTTACACGAATGTAATAATTTGCAAATTTAAGTAAATTTTACCTTTTAATAAGGTAAAGTTTATGTTTTTTTTAAAAAAATTTAATATTTCCTTCCTATGGCCCCCTCCAATCAGTTCAACTTTTTAATTTTTAAGACTTTATAAATTCATTTTTTTATCAACAACCATTCTGAAACCTATTATTATTATAAAAAAATACTTGTATCTTTACAAAAAATTTTATAAGATATCAAAAAATAACAATAAAAAAAGGGATATTGTTTCAATCATACTGTTGAAAAAATATCCCGATATGTTGATAAATATTTTAGTGGCTGACTATGACATACCTGCCATCGAAATAAGTGTCATATTGTTTGAGAGGACAGTTGGTAGGCTGCTTGTCATCAATTGGCCATCCTTCACCGCCGTACAAAATCAAAAACTGGGCACCGCATTTGTCACACTGCGGTATCAGTATCCACGGCTCCCATGACACTGTCCCGCCCGCAGAAACACAGTCGTTGGGACAGGCTCTTTCGTATGCCACAAAATCATCATGGGCACCCTCACTTTTCTGACGAAAGACTATTATTCCTTTGTAACCGACCGTTTCATCAAGGATTGAGCCGTTGACACTCCACAGGTCACGATTTGAAGTCAGATTAAGGTCATACGAGCGTTGGAATGTCACCACCTCCGGAATTTCACCGTAGTCAACCTGTCTGCAGGATGACAGCAGCAACACCGCCATAATCACGGAAAATATTTGCAATTTATTCATAATACATTGAAAACCAATGAATCACAATACAACCAATAAATTGCTTAATAACGATAATAATCCGGTTTGAAAGGCCCGTCAACGGTAACGCCAATGTAGTCAGCCTGTTTCGGTGTCAGTTTTGTAAGTTTGACGCCGAGTTTGCCAAGATGGAGACGTGCAACTTCTTCATCAAGATATTTAGGCAGCACGTAAACACCGATTTCATGATGCTTATTCCAAAGTTCCATTTGTGCAAGTGTCTGATTCGTAAACGAATTACTCATGACAAATGATGCATGGCCGGTAGCACAGCCGAGATTAACGAGACGACCTTCAGCGAGAAGGTAGATGCTGTGTCCGTCAGGAAATATGAACTTGTCAACTTGCGGTTTGATGTTTACTTTTTTGATATTGGGATAATTTTCGAGTTTGTCCACTTGTATTTCGTTGTCGAAATGACCGATATTGCAGACAATAGCCTCATTTTTCATCCTAATCATTGTTTCTATGGTGATAACATCGCAGTTACCGGTACATGTTACAAAAATGTTACCTTCCTTGACAGCCTCTTCAATTGTGGTCACTTCGTAACCTTCCATCGCTGCCTGAAGTGCGCAGATTGGGTCTATTTCAGTGACTATGACCCGTGCGCCGTAGGATCTCATCGACTGGGCGCAACCCTTTCCAACGTCACCATAGCCGCAAACCACAACCACCTTGCCTGCAAGCATGATGTCGGTTGCACGTTTTATGCCGTCAGCGAGAGATTCACGGCAACCATAAAAGTTGTCGAACTTCGATTTTGTAACTGAATCGTTCACATTGATTGCAGGGAACAGAAGGCTTTTGTTCTCAGCCATCTTGTAAAGGCGATGGACGCCAGTGGTGGTCTCTTCCGAAACGCCTCGGATATCCTTGACCATTCTGTGCCATTTGTCAGGGTCGGTTTTGTATGTTTCCTTTAAAAGGCCGACAATGACTGATTCCTCTTTATTCAGCTCAGTATCATCCCATTCACCTTTATTTTCCTCAAGTTTGTAACCCCAATGAATCAACAGTGTGGCATCACCGCCATCATCAACAATCAGGTTAGGTCCGAGACCATCGGGGAACGACAAGGCGTTAAGAGTGCACTGCCAGTATTCCTCCAAAGTCTCACCTTTCCATGCAAAAACGCTGACACCGCTCTTGGCGATTGCAGCAGCTGCATGATCTTGGGTTGAGAATATGTTGCAGCTTGCCCAGCGGATTTCAGCACCGAGAGATTTGAGTGTCTCAATCAGGACGGCAGTCTGTATCGTCATGTGGAGGGAGCCGGTAATACGGGCACCTTTCAAAGGCTGTTGTTTGGAATATTTTTCCCTAAGAGCCATCAGGCCCGGCATTTCATATTCCGAAGCCTCTATTTCCTTGCGACCCCAGTCGGCAAGGTTTATATCTTTTATCTTATAATTTTCCATTTATTTTACAGTGTTTCAATTAGTTAAATAATAAGCATAGCGTCTCCGTATGCAAAGAATTTGTAGCCTTCCTCTACGGCCACTTTATAAGCATGCATGATAAAGTCGTAGCCACCGAAAGCACATGTCATCATAAGCATTGGGGAACATGGCATCTGGAAATTGGTTATCAGCCTGTTGGCCACGGAGAAATTATGTGGCGGGAAAATGAATTTGTTTGTCCAGCCATCGTAAGGTTTCAGAAGTCCTTCTATGGTGCTTGCCGATTCGAGGGATTTCATGACGGAAGTGCCGGCGGCAAAGATATTATGCCTGTTATTTTTTGTATTGTTAATCTTTTCAACAACTTCACGTGAGACCCTGAATTCCTCCGAATCTGACTTGTGTTTGGTAAGGTCTTCAACATCAATTCTGCGGAAATTGCCGAGACCGCAGTGGAGAGTGACTGTAGCGATGTCAGCCCCTATTATTTCAAGACGTTTGAGGAGTTCACGGGTGAAATGCAGACCTGTGAAAGGAGCCACAACGGAGCCTTCACTCTTGGCATAGATAGTCTGATACCAGTCAGCATCCTCAGGTTTTACTTCACGATATTTCAGAAGCAGTTCGGGAATTGGGGTTTTGCCGAAGCCATAGAGAGTTTTTTTGAATTGGTCATACGGCATGTCAAAAAGGAAACGTATGGTTCTTCCCCTTGAAGTTGTGTTGTCGATGACCTCTGCCACCAAATCGTCATTTTCACCGAAATACAACTTGTTTCCAATTCTAATTTTACGGGCAGGGTCCACAAGGACGTCCCACAATCTTGTTTCAGAGTTTAACTCTCTGAGCAGTAACACTTTGATTTTAACTCTTGTTTTTTCCTTTTCTCCTTCCAGCATGGCAGGGAACACCTTGGTGTCATTGAGTAAGAGCAAATCGCCATCTTCAAAATAATCGACAAGATCCTTAAACAGTTTATGTTCGATTGTCTGTTTTTTTCTGTCTAAGACCATAAGTCGAGCCTCATCCCTGTAATAAGTTGGTTCAAGAGCGATAAGGTTTTCGGGTAAATTGAATTTGAATTGTGATAGTTTCATATATGTATGTTGTTGACCAGTAATCTTTTAACTCTGAAAAACATTCGAAAAAATTGTGCCCAAAAATGGGCTGCAAAGATAATACAAATCTTGTGGTTTGTCAAGAATTATTTTTTGAATTCAGAATTTCGTCAAATTCAAACACATCATACGCATCCTCAACACGGAACTTTCCTATTGCGGTACGACGGAGTTCCTCAAGGTATGCACCGCAGCCAAGCTTCTGTCCGAAGTCACGGGCAAGGGAGCGAATGTATGTGCCCTTACTGCAGAGGATTCGGAAATTCACGTCAGGCAAGTTGATTCCGGTTATTTCAAACTCATTGATTCTGATTTTGCGGGGCTGCATTCTTTTTTCAATTTCAGCATCATTGCTGCGGGCAAACTTATAGGCACGCACCCCTTCTATCTTAATGGCTGAAAATACAGGCGGGACCTGCATCTGTTCACCCACAAATTCAGAAGCAGTTTTGATTATGTCATCGGACGTCACATGGGAATAATCGAACACATTGTCAATTTCCGACTCCTTGTCAAAAGAGGGACGGGTTGCACCGAGAGTGAAAGTCCCTGTATATTCCTTGTCTTCGCCCTGCACTTCTTCAATGCGCTTGGTATAAGCTCCAGTACAAACTATGACAAGACCGGTTGCAAGCGGATCAAGTGTACCGGCATGACCCACCTTTATCTTTTTGTGACAATAATGCTTTATGGAAATACGCACTTTGTTAACCACATCAAAGGACGACCAATGGTATGGCTTGTCGAAGAGCAGGATTTCACCTCTCTCGAAATCAGGATTGTCAGTCATGTTATAATCCACAGATAATTGCAATTACGCCAATTACAACGCAATATACGGCGAACCATATCAATTTGCCTTTCGCAACGATTCTTATCATCCATTTGCAGGCAAACAATCCAGACAAGAAAGCGGTGAGAAAGCCAACCAGCAAAGGGATAGCGCCAATCGAACCTGCAGCTGTGGCTATATCTCCCCCAACCAAATCGAGAAACATTTCACCGAGAACGGGAATTATAACCATGAGGAATGAAAATTTTGCAAGACACGACGGCTTGTTGCCTATCATCATGCCTGTAGCGATGGTGGTGCCTGAACGTGAAAGACCCGGCATCACGGCAACTGCCTGCCCCACGCCTATAATCAGAGCGTCAAGCCAGTTGATTTCCCTATCCCCTTTCTTCACGAAATAACTGACTGTAAGAAATGCAGCCGTGACAAGAAGCATACATCCCACGAGAATTATTCTTCCGTTAAACAGGTCATCCACATAATCCTTAAACAGAAAGCCGACTATTACAACAGGTATTGCCGAAAGCAACAGCTTCCAAACAAAAGACTTGTCGTCATTTTTACCTTTTGAAAAAAAACCGACGAACAGTTTGCCTATTTCCTTTCTGAAGACGACAATGGTACTCAAAACCGTAGCAATATGGACAACCACGGTAAAAAGGAGATTCTCTGAAATCTCAACATTAAATAGAGCCTTTCCCAACTCGAGATGACCGGAACTGCTGACCGGCAAAAATTCTGTCAACCCTTGAATAAGCCCCAATAACAAAGCCTGCCACCAATTCATTGCTCTTTATTTTTCGATTTGTAAAAAATAGCGAATATTTCAAAGACAATACCGACCAATATACATAAAGGCGAAAGTGTGAGTCTTCTGAAGTCAAACATCTTTTCGTTGAACACTTCAGGGTTGTCCGAGCCGCCACCCGTCATAAGGATATAGCCTATCAACATGAGGGCCAGGCCTATAAAAAAGAGTATATAGTTTTTCTTGCCGAAAACAAAATCAGGTTTACTTAATTTGTTGTCTTTCATATTAATACAATATTTTTTTCCTAATATCCAAATACTTGTTTATAGCGAAAACAGAAGTGAAGAGCGTGATAACCAGTCCGAAAACATAAAGTATCACAACTATACCGATGATGTCTTTCATGCGTAGCAGAATTTCGAAGTCGGAATACATGAACTTAATCATTATTAATAGAGTCAGCATCAGTGCTATCACTGCGAACGTTGCGCCAAGTACCGCCTGATAAAGGCTTTTTCTTACGTATGGCATTCTGATGAAACTTGTCGTGGCTCCTATGGTCTGCATAGTTTTGATTATGTTTCTGTTGGCATACACAGTCAGTTTCATAGTACTATGTATGATTACTATTACAATCAGAACCATGACAAGAACAAAACCGAAAAGAATGGAGCTTGTGCTTTTCCGGGAATTGTTAAGTCTTCGGATAATCTGTTCCTGAGTGGAGACAGACTTGACATATTTCTGGCTGCCGAGATACGATTCAATCATTTTCAGACTGTCGGGATTTGCATACTCCGAATGCACTTTCAGCTCGAAACTTGTAGGCAGTGGATTATAACCGATAAAACCCACGAAATCCTCGTCAAGTCTTTCTGCAAGGTCTTTTGCAGCCTCATCATTAGTAGTGAGAATCACCTGTTTAGTAAAAGGTTTGAGATATAGCTGTCGTATGTTGAATCTCAGTTCATCCTCATCATACAAATCCTTGACAATGACTTCAATACCGATATTTTCCTTCACGTTATTAAGCAACGAGTTGGTATTGGCGATAAAAACAAGCAGCAGACCGAGAAGATACAGCATTACGCTGATACTTATTATCACTCCCCTATAAGAAGATACAAGCCGGCGATGTGTGAATTTTTCCTCCTGATTCATAATCTGCAAAAATAATTATTTTATTTGACCCAAAAAGATTTATTGAAAATTATTAGGATGATAAACAATTCGAGACGTCCCAAGAACTGCAAAATCACGGAAATCCATTTGCCGATGGCTGGCAGGAAAGAGAATGTGCTGTCGGGTCCGACTGCACCGATGCCAGGTCCGACGTTGGCAAGGGAAGCAATTGAAATACCTATAGAGGTCTCAAAATCCATTCCCATCATTGCAAAGGCAAGAGCTCCGGCAATGAACAAAAGGATAAAGAGGATAAAAAATGCATGGATACTGTATATAGTACTTTGAGGGACCGCTTCCTTGTTGTATTTGACCGGCATTACAGCCTGTGGATGAATCTGGCGTTTCATTTCAGTAAAAGAGTTCTTCACAAGAACGATATAACGCACTATTTTGACACCGCCTGCCGTGGAGCCGGAACAGCCTCCGATAAAATACAACAGAAACAGGACGAACCATATATGTGAAGGCCACAAAAGATAATTGACCGAACTGAAACCGGTTGTGGTCAGAGTACATACCACCTCCATTAATGAATCCCTGAAGACCTTTGACGCCGGGTCACCACTATTGTATTGCGACAACATCAAGGAGACAAAGATATAGAGTGTTGACACTGCAATAATAATCAGAAACGCTTTGCTTTCTTCGGAGACAAGATTCTTCTTTTTGAATTTGAACGACAAAATGAAGTACAGGGAGTTGAAACTCATAGAAGAGATTATCATAAAGAAAATAATCACATACTGCATTGCAGGGGTAAATAACATCACGCTTGTATTAAACGTGGAAAAACCGCAGGTGGATATGGTTGTGAATGAATGCGCAATGGCATCGTAAGGTGACAATCCACACAAATACAGGGAAAAGGCGCATAAAACGGTCAAAGCGAAATAGACCGCAAACAAGCCTCTTGCAGTTTCCTTGAGACGCGGATGGGTTTTTAAGACACCTGTAGATTCAGCTGTATAAAGCATAAAGCTGCTAATACCAAGAGAAGGAATCATGGCAACAAACATGATGATAATTATGATTCCCATACCGCCAAACCATGAAATCACGCTTCGCCAGAAAACAACACCGCGGGAAATGGATTCCACATCATCGATGACAGATGCGCCGGTAGAGGTAAACCCCGACATGGATTCAAAGAAGGCATCGGTGAAATCGGGAGTCACGCCACTAAACAAGAACGGAAGGCAACCGCCTAATGTTATCGTCAACCATCCCACTACAATAATCAGAATACCTTCGCGTTTTCCAAGAGACCTGACCTTTTCATTAGAGAAAACAAACGGGATTATTCCAACCGCAATGGCAATCATTGCAGAGATGAACAATGCGGTGAAACCATATTGAGGATTATATAGTTGTGACAAATCAAGTGCCCGGTCATCGTATATTGCACAGACTATCATAGTCAAAAGCATAAAAGCACCTTCCAAAAGCAAAAGAGCACCTTGCACCTTGAAAATCGAAATCCAATTCAGCCTCCTCAGGTTATTTCTCTTAAAAAATATCGCCATAATGTTTCCTATACATAAATTTAAACTGCAAACATATTACTAATTTTTCAAATAAGGTTAATTATTACCCAAAAAATAGTACTTTTGCAGAATATATTAAGAAATACTGACGTCTCAATGAGCAGAAATTCAATAGCATTACGCGACATAAAACTATGGGGATACCACGGCTGTCTGCCGGAGGAAAGGAAAGTCGGGACTGAATATTCCATCGATTTCGTCATGAAATTCGACACATCAGAAAGCGAAATCAGTGACGACATCACCGACACCATTGACTATTCCAAAGTCCATGCGCTAATAGTCAGGGTATTTTCGGAGCCGGTGAACCTGATGGAACACCTCGCAAGAAAAATAATGGATGCCGTTGTAAATGATTTCCCTGCAATAAAGGAGGCATCAATAACCATAAGGAAATATAATCCGCCGATGAAACAATTCAACGGCAATGTTGAAATAACTCTCTATTATTCACAGAACTAAATAAGCCGGCTATGAAAAAAATATTAATAACCCTGTCATTTATAACAGTATTTTTTGCAGCCACCGCACAGGAGACAGTAAGTATAGGCAACTGGCGCGGTCATTTCCCATACAATGCAATGACTTCAGTGGCGTCCGACTACAACGGAAACGTATATGCAGCATCGAAATTCAGCCTATTTTCCTACAACAAGGCCACAGGACTGATAGATATCTATTCCAAAATAAACTACCTGTCCGACATTGGCATCACATGTATCAGGTACAGCAACAAGTACAACACACTGCTGATAGCTTATTCCAATGCCAATCTGGATTTGCTGGTTGACGGGAAAATATACAACATGAATGACATTTACAGGAGCAACATCGTAGGCAACAAGACCATCAACAAAATATTTGTCAAAGACAGATACGCTTATTTGAGTTGCGGTTTCGGAATTGTGGTCATCGACCTCCTGAAGCGTGAAGTTGCAGACACATACTATATCGGCAGCAACGGCACATACGTCAACGTGCTTGATTTTGCGTACATGGATAACATTCAATCTTTTATAGCTGCAACAGACAATGGTCTGTATATTGCAAATGCCGATGACAATCTGTCGAATTTTGTAAACTGGCATAAAATTGAGGATATGCCTCATGCCACTTCGGTATTCAATGAAGTTGAATATTTCTATTCGAATCTGATAGCCAATGTCAGGTCCACCACTTTCAACAGCGACACCCTACTCGTTTTCAATGGCAGCAACTGGAGATATTTCAGCGAAAACCTACAGTTTGATGCCGTCAATGACATATCGGTTTCAGAAGACACTCTGGTAATCACATGTTTGTATGACATCAAGACTTACAACAGCAATTTGGAATATATCGAAAACTATTGGCAATATTGGGATGAAAACGGAGCTCCCAATCCAGTTGAGACAGTTAAGGACGGAAAATCCCTATGGGTTGCCGACAGCCGTTTCGGACTTGTGGAATGCACCGACCCATGGAAAGGCTTTAGCATAAAACCGTCAGGACCTGAAGTTTCGCAGGCCTTCAATCTTATAAAGGAAGGCAAGAAGATGTATGCTGTTCCGGGAGGTTACAACCTGTCATGGGTTCCTTTGTATAGTAATGCAAAATACAGCGTTTTCGAGGATTATGACTGGAAAACATTCTCCTCGGCTGACATTCCGGATTTCGCAGACTTTTCCGACTTTACAGATGTGGCTGTAGATCCACGCAATTCCGACAGGGTATTCATAGCATCATATTTTCACGGACTTATCGAAATCAACAACGGTGAAGTCGTCAATGTTTACAACGGAAGCAACAGTCCTATGCTTGCACCTACAGGATATACCGATGAATATGTCCGCTGCGGGGGAATTGTTTTCGATGATGACAACAATTTGTGGGTCACTCATTCTATCGGTTCGGGAATCCTCAATGTGCTTTTGGCTGATGGCACATGGGCAAACGCTTCAAACGGAGGGCTTTTCCCAAATGTCAACAACGCAGATGTTTCATCGATAGTCATTGACCATTACGGAAGCAAATGGATTAAGACAAGGAGTTATGCTTCAATCTACGTCATGAATGATGGCGGCACTCCAAAAAATCCGAGTGACGACAAATATAAGATTCTCACCAACGCTGTAGGAAATGGTGCTCTGAGCGGCCAGATTTCATCCATCGCCGTTGACTACGACGGTGAAGTATGGATAGGTTCCGACCTTGGACTAAAAGTCATATACAACCCTAGAAACATCTTCGAAGGCGGCAGTTTTGATGCACAGGAAATACTGGTGGAATATGATGGGACTATACGCCCGTTGCTTGAAAGTGAGAGTGTTACAGCCATAGCTGTCGATTTCGGCAACAACAAATGGATAGGCACTGCATCATCGGGTGTTTATTATATCAGCGGCAACGGAACCACCCAGTACAACCACTTCACAAAGGAAAATTCATGTCTGCTGTCAAACAATATCACCGCAATAAGCGTAAACTACGATGGTGAAGTGTTCATCAGCACATCCAACGGTATCTGTTCTTATAAAGGTGAATCTTCCGAGCCATCGGATGACAACAGCGGAATCTACGCCTTCCCTAATCCTGTAAGACCTGAATATACAGGTAATATAGGGGTTACGGGACTTGTTGAGGATGCATTCGTTAAAATCGTGGATATGGCAGGAAGAGTTGTCTATTCACAGCAGTCCAATGGTGGAATGATAACCTGGGACGGCAATCTTCCTAACGGAAACAGAGCCTCATCGGGTGTCTATATCGTATTTGCTACCAATAGCAGCGGAAAGGAACGTGCAGTGACGAAAATACTTTTCATCAAATAAATGGAAGCTGTTAAAACACAGGGGATTGTATTAAAAAGTATTCCGTATTCGGATAACAGCAGCATCGTAAGAATATACACACGTGAATTGGGGCTGATTTCATGCCTTGTCCGAGGCATAACCCGCAAAAATTCAAAAGTCAACAAGTATTCTCTGCAGAATCTCGCCATAGTGGAAATGGTGACTGGCCGTAACAAGTTTTCCGACTTATTCCATATCAGCGAAGTCAATCCTATATACAATTACACCACCATAAACAGCTATCCCGCCATAATGACGAAAAACTGCATCTTTATGTTTGTCAATGAGTTTCTAAGCAAGTGCATCAAAGAAGGCGAACATTCCAAAGAACTGTTCGACTACATAATGCAATCGCTGATAACGCTCGATTCCGAAGTGCATACATCATCCGACTATCACATAATTTTTCTTACACATATAGCAGGATACTTAGGAATAAACTTTCCGGAACCAACCACCGACACTTACTGTTTTTACGACATACAAAACAACATCTGGTGCCAGACACTGCCTTCGCATTCCAATTATATACCAGCAGAATATGTAAGTTATATTTTAAACGCCAAAAGGCTGAATGTCAACGAAAAACTCGATTTTTCCCGTAATGGTTCGCAACGCAGGGCTATAACCGAGTATATCATCAGATTTTTTCAGTACCATATTCCTGAAATTGGAAAAATCCAATCGTTAGAGATATTGTCGATGATTCTGAACTGAACATTTTAAAATGAAAAAGCAATTACCGATTACATATTTTCTGCTTATTCTTTCATCCGTTTTCTGGGGAATCAGTTTCATCCTCACCAAACAGGTCTTTATTGTGGAGCCGCAAATGTCTGTGACACTGCTTATTGCTTTGCGGTTAGCCTTGGCTACAGCCGTAACGATTCCGATTCTGTCACTCACCAAGAAACTGGAACCGATACGCAAAGCAGACCTGAAATGGTTCCTTATCCTCGCATTCACGGAACCTTTTGTATATCATCTTTTCGAGACCACTGGCGTACAATATGTGTCAGGCAGTTTCGCTTCTGTTGACATCGCCACCATTCCACTGTTCATACCTTTCGGGATGGCTATAGTCTATAAAGAGAAACTGACAAAAAATATCCTGGCAGGTGTAGTCATGTCGTTCATCGGAATCGCAATTATGCTCATTGGAGGCGAGGCTGTAAGCGGCAGTCTGAAAGGCATATTGTTCCTTTCAGGAGCCGTATTCACAGCGATAGTCTATACCCTACTTTTAGTCAAAATAGTTGACAATTACAGCCCTCTCACGGTTACTGTCTGGCAAAATCTTTTCGGACTGGTCTATTTTGTCATCTTGCTTGTCATCCAGAACATGCTTCCCAACGGCGGATTTCATTTTTCAATGCTTAAAAGCCTCAATTGGGGATGGGATTTAATATGGCCCATCCTAACACTTGGGATATGCTGCTCAACATTTGCATATATGTTCTACAGTCTGGGTGTCAAGCGCATAGGTGCTTCCCAAACATGCATCTTCAACAATACAATACCGATATTTTCACTTATTGCCGGAATAGCCATCGGCCAGGAGAGTTTTGCCTGGACAAAGCTGATAGGAATGTTGATAGTGATTGCAGGAGTGGTGATTTCACAGAGGAAATGAACCTATTTCCTAACAACCTGCAAACATAATTCGTCGAGTTGTTCCTGAGAGATTTCCGTAGGGGAGCCATCCATAAGGTCTCTTCCGGAGTTGTTCTTCGGGAATGCAATGAAATCGCGGATTGAATCCTGACCGACAATCATAGCACACACTCTGTCAAGACCGAAGGCAAGACCTGCGTGTGGTGGAGCGCCGTATTCAAAAGCACCAAGAAGGCATCCGAACTTGCGCTGTGCAGTTGCATCATCGAGACCAAGGGCACGGAACATCCTGTTCTGCAGTTCTCTGTCATGGATACGGATTGAGCCACCGCCGAGTTCAACACCGTTCATGACCATATCGTAAGCATACGCATTTACGGAACCTGGATCTGTTTCAAGTCTGTCGAGGTCTTCAATTTTCGGACATGTAAACGGGTGATGCATAGACATATAGCGCTGTTCTTCCTCGCTCCATTCAAAGAGCGGAAAATCGACAACCCAAAGCGGTGCGTACGTATCATGAGGACGCAGACCAAGCCTGTTGCCCATTTCAAGACGAAGGTCGTTCATCTGCTTGCGGACTTTCATAATGTCATCACCACTAAGAACCAGTATCAAATCACCAGGATTTGCGCCAACAGTCTTTGCCCATGTTGCGAGGTCTTCCTGCGAATAGAATTTGTCAACCGAAGACTTGAAGGTGCCGTCTGCGTTGCATTTCACATAAACAAGTCCCTTAGCGCCCGTCTGCGGACGTTTCACAAATTCAGTCAGACCGTCAAGTTCCTTGCGGGTATATTCGGCACAGCCTGGAGCAGCGATTGCTATTACAGCCTTGGCCTCGTTGAAGACGCTGAAAGTGCTTGTTTTCACAATATCAGTGAGTTCCACGAATTTCATGCCGAAGCGGATATCCGGCTTGTCGCTGCCATAATATTTCATGGCATCAGCCCATGTCATACGTGGAAAATCGTAGTCGAATTCAATGCCGCGAACAACCTTGAACACGTGTTTCATCATACCTTCAAACATCTCTAAGACATCATTCTGCTCCACAAACGACATTTCACAGTCGATTTGGGTAAATTCAGGCTGACGGTCGGCACGGAGGTCTTCATCCCTGAAGCATTTCACAATCTGGAAATACCGGTCTATGCCAGCGACCATAAGAAGCTGTTTGAACTGCTGCGGTGACTGCGGCAAAGCGTAAAACTGTCCCTGGTTCATACGTGAAGGGACGACGAAGTCACGGGCACCTTCAGGAGTTGACTTAATGAGAAATGGGGTCTCCACTTCAAGGAAGTTACGGTCACTGAGGTAGTTACGGACTTCATGGACAACTTTGTGACGCAAGATAAGGTTATTTTTCACACAATCACGACGGATGTCAAGATAACGATATTTCATTCTAAGTTCATCACCGCCATCGGTATCGTCCTCAATGGTAAAAGGCGGTACTTTTGAAGTGTTGAGTATTTCAATGTCGGAAACAATTATTTCAATGTCACCGGTAGGCATATTGGCATTTTTGTTCGAACGTTCGGCAACCAAACCCTTGACTTTAATGACATATTCCCTGCCGAGGGAATCAGCCACATCAAAAAGATGGGATTGCGTTTCAAAATTTAAGGCGAGCTGGGTGACGCCGTATCTGTCACGGAGGTCGATAAACAGCATTCCGCCAAGTTTGCGGACTTTCTTTACCCATCCGCATAAAATCACTTCTTTGTTGACATCGGTGATTCTAAGTTCACCACAAGTATGAGTTCTAAGCATATCTCAAAAATTTTGCAAAAGTAATATTTTTATTTAAATATGAATCACGATAAGATGCTGTACCTGTAAGCATCAAGTTTTATAAAAATGAAAAGCAGTATTGTGGTTGCGAGCAGAGACGAACCGCCATAACTGACAAATGGCAATGGGATGCCGATAACCGGCATCAATCCTATTGTCATGGAAATATTGATGAACACGTGGAAAAACAGAATTCCAACCACGCAGTACCCATAAATCCTGCTGAAAGGCGATCGCTGCCGTTCAGCCATCATAATAAGTTTGATTAATAAAGTGAAATAGACAGCCATAAGCAGAAAACTGCCCAAAAAGCCTGTTTCTTCCGCCAAAGTGCAGAAAATGAAATCAGTATGCTGTTCAGGCACAAAATCCATCTTAGTCTGTGTACCCTGGAGAAAACCTTTTCCTACCCAGTGCCCAGAGCCAATGGCAATTTTTGACTGATAAAGATTGTAGCCGACTCCCCTATTGTCTTCAATTTTTCCGAGAGTGACCATGATACGGTTGCGCTGATGCTGTTCAAGAATATTATCAAAAGCCCATTGTTCAGCAAAAATCCATCCTACTGAAACGATGAATATTACTATGATTGTCAGCAATATTCCTTTATTTTTACGGAAAATGACATATCCAATCAGCAACAATGCAAAAATAACAGCTATCATAATGTATTTGTCAACAAGAAGGGCTATCACCGAGACCGCGATAAGATACAGAATGGCAATAACCAAAGACAATGAAAAGCCTTCCCTGAATAGTGGAATGATAAAAGACAGGAACACTATTGCCGACCCGGCATCCGGTTCGAGCATAATCAGGGCAATTGAAAGCAGAATAAACAAAAAAACAGGCAATTGTTTCATAAAACTCTGGCCATAAAAGCCCTTGGTGCTAACATATTTCGAGACTGCCAATGCAGTGCCGAACTTGGCAAACTCAGAAGGCTGAATGCTGAAACCGCCGAGATTTATCCATGATTTTGCACCGGAAATCTCATCACCCACAACGAGGACGGCTGCCAACATCAGCATTGTCAACCCATAGACAGGGTAGGCGAAACGCTGGAACCAACTGCCTTCAAGAAGAAGTATCAACAAGGCGACCACAAGCGAAATGGCAGCATAAACAGCCTGACTGCGGCTCATTGTTCCCGGTGACAAGACACTGGTTGCATCTCCGGAATATTTCGATGAAAAAATTGTGAGAATACCAGTTACAACCAATACGATGTAAAGGAATACTGCAAACCAGTCAATACTTGCAAAAACTGAATTTCTCTTGTCGGCCATGGTATTTTGATTTTGACGTAATTATTATTCAATAGTGGTTGTTTCCAAAACTCGTTTTTCAATCCATTGACGGCTGGAGTCAATCGAATCATTTAGGTAATGCTCAATCATCATGGCGGCTACGGGAACTGCGAAAGTGGCGCCATATCCTGAGTTTTCGACTATGACTGCAATAGCTATCTTCGGATTGTACATTGGAGCAAAGGATATAAACAGAGCGTGGTTTTTCCCTGAGTTCTGTGCTGTTCCTGTTTTGCCGCAGACCTCAACCCCCGGAATATCAAGATAGACACGTGAACCCGTCATCGACGCCATCTGCCGCATACCCCGCTTCACAGTATCGAAATGCCTTTTTTCAATACCTGTGGTTACAACTTCATTGGAGTAAGGATAAATCGTATCATTAGTAGTATGATCGATAATGGCTTTTACGAGATGAGGTTTTATATATGTGCCTTCATTGCCTATAGTGGCAGCAAGGTTGGCAAGTTGGATAGGAGTAACCTGTATTTCCCCCTGACCTATTGACAATGAACGGATTGTAGATGATTTCCATCCGCCTTTGCCATACCACTTATTGTAAAAAGTGGTATCTGGAATCATGCCTGGATTTTCGGAAAAGATATCAGTGTTGAATTTGACTCCGAATCCGAATTTATGGGCAAATTCATTCCATACTGTAAGTCCTGTTTCAGGATTCTTATAATGGGAGATAATCTCTTCAAAAGCCTTGCGGAAAAAAGGGTTGCATGATTCCCGCAAAGCAGGGACAACAGAAAGGGGAGTCTGATGGTTGTGGGTGCATTTGATAGGGGAGGAAGCAGGACCATTGCACGTGAACTGGGTGTATTCATCAATCACGCCAGTCTGAAGCGCAACCAGTCCGTTGAAAGTCTTGAAAGTCGAACCTGGAGGATAAACGCCCGAAACCGCACGGTTTATCAATGGTTTCTGAACGGAATCATGGAGTAGTTTGAGATAGTTTTGGGAACGTTCCCTACCTACCAGCATGTTGGGGTCGAACCCCGGAGCTGAAACCATGGCGAGAATTCCGCCGGTGTTAGGGTCTATGGCTACAATGCTGCCTCTCTTGTTGGCCATCAGTTTTTCACCATAACATTGCAGGTCATTATCGATTTCAAGAATCATATCCGCACCCTGAATCGCCTCAACATCGTCTTTCCCATCATTGTATGGGGCCACCTCAACGTTGGCGGAATTGACAATGATGGCACGGAATCCCTTCTGACCCTTGAGATATTTTTCGTATGTGAACTCCAGCCCTCTGACACCATGATAATCGCCCAAACTGTAATCCTCATGCTTTTCAAGAAAATTTGCATCCACCTCGCCTACATCACCAAGAATATGGGCTCCGCTGGAAAACGGATATTGACGGACTGTACGGGAAACATAATAAATACCCGGAAACTGATACAGAAGCTCCTGCGTTGACAAAAAGTCCTCCTTCGATATCTGAGTGGCAATGACTGATGCCTTGTATCTCGAGTATCTGCGGCATTTTTCAAGTTTCTCATTGAACGTGGAAGTATCCATGTTTATGAGATTGCAGAATTTGATGACATCGAAAGTGGAATCAATATATTTAGGCGTAATCAAAACATCATAGACAATGTTGTTGCTGACCATCAGCTTGCCCGTACGGTCATACATTTCACCTCTCGCAGGATATACGACCAAATTCTTAATGGCATTATTCTTGGCAAGATTTATATACTTGGTGGTAAGTACCTGCATAGTGAAAAGGCGGATTAAAATAACTATGAAGCAAATAGCTATAAATCCGATTATAAGATACTTACGATTTTGAAATATGTCAGTTTTCATGAAAAAGCCCCCGTCAGTTATTCTTTGCAAAATTATACTGAATTTTTCAAATGGAATATTTTTTGCAGATATTTTATTTATAATATCTATCTTTGCAGGCTAAACACTTAACAAGCGGGAATATTACATGAATATCATTAGGAATAAAATTGATAAATTCATCCGAAAATACTATACAAACCAAATACTTACGGGATTTATACTGCTAACGGGAATACTGTTGCTGCTGCTGCTCGTAAGTGTTCTTATAGAATATTTTGCATGGATGAATGTAACTGGCAGAAAGATTCTTTTCTGGTCGGTAATCGGCATCTGCGCGATAATCTTCATATACTTTATTCTGCTTCCGCTATTAAGAATGCTCCGTTTAGGGAAAGTTATCTCTTACCGGCAGGCAGCCAATATTATCGGAAAATACTTCCCGGACATCAAGGATAAGCTGCTCAACTACTTGGAACTCGAGCAGATGCAGGACACTTCGCTCGACAACAACGACCTTATTGTCGCAAGTATAAACCAAAAAACCGACAATTTGTCTCCGTTCAATTTCTCAAAGGCAGTAAGTTTCAAATCAGCCCTCAAATACCTGAAATATGTTGCTCCGGTAATCCTTGTCTTCCTTACAGTGCTGATAGCAAAACCTTCTGTTATCAAACAGCCGGCGGAAAGAATCATCAACTATAACACCGAATACGAAAAACCTCTCCCGTTTCATTTCATCCTCAAAAATGAAGACTTGAATGTCGTTCAAAATAAAGATTATACAGTATATTTCTACACTATCGGCGACAAAAAGCCCGATAATGTGACCATAAACTTCAATAACGGGAAAAAATCAAACATTTCCTCCACGTACATGACCAAAGAGAATGATTCCCTTTTTTCATATACGTTCAAGAGTTTGCATGACAATCTGAAGTTTTATGCTTCAAGCGAGGACATCACGTCAAACACTTATGAGGTCAATGTTTTCCCACAGCCGGCTCTTTTGGGGTTCAACCTTGACCTCCATTATCCGAAATATACGAATAAAAAAGACGAAACCATTGAAAATACAGGGATAATCAAAATCCTGTATGGAACAGTCGGAAACTGGGATTTCTCAACCAAAGATGCCGACGGACTTGTAGTCATCAAGGGAAGTGGCAAAGACACATTACGAAATGACAACAGAAAAAAGTCTGACCATTTCACCATGAGTTCAAGGTTCTCTTCCGATGATGAAATATCAATAGTAGCCTTTAACGAGCATCTTTTCAGTAAAGACACCCTGAAATATACTATTCAGATTATCAACGATTTATCTCCAGACATTCAAGTTATGGAAGCCCGTGACAGTCTTATGAACAGAGACTTTTTCTTCAGCGGCACTATATCAGATGACTACGGTTTTTCATCTTTGAAATTCTACTACAGAATCATCCAGGACGACAATTCAGGAAATTACCGGAGTATGGATGTTCCATTCGACAAGAACAATACCATGCAGCGGTTTTACTGGCGCACGAGCATCAACGAATTAGGAATTCTTCCAGGAGAAAGCATCGAATACTACTTCGAAGTTTGTGACAACGATGAGGCGAGGGGCCACAAATGCTCAACCACACAAGTCATGTCATTCCGTAGAATGAATGCAAACGAAATGGATGAAATGAGTGAGAAGATGAGCGAAGAATTCAAGGAAAACCTTGACAATTCAATGGATAAAATCAATGATATCCAACAACAAATCGATGATTTTCTGCGTGAACTCAAAGAGAAGGAAAACCTGACCTTCCAGGACAAGGAGAAACTCGAAAACATGCTTCAAGAACAGCAAAAGCTGATTGAAAACATGGAGCGGCAACAGGAAAGCCTTCAGATTAACAACTACAATCAAAACCAATATAACGAATTCAGTGAGAGCATATTGGACAAACAACAAAAGCTTGAAGAGCTGTATGACAAAATTCTCACCGAGGACATGAAAAAGTTGCTGGAAGATATGCAGAAGATGCTGGAGAACTTCAACAAAGACCACCTCGACAGTCAGTTGCGTGAATTTGAACAGTCATACGAAGACCTTGAAAAACAATTGGATCAGACTCTTGAGCTTTATAAAAATCTTGAATTCCAACAGGAATTTGAAAAAACAATGAGTGATCTTGACAGTCTTGCCAACAAACAGATGGAATTGTCTGAAAAGACCAAAGAAGCCGACAAAGATGACCTTGAAGATATCGGAAAGGAACAGGATAAGCTGAACGAAGAATTTGACAAAGTCATGGAAGACCTCAAGAAGCTTGACCAAATGAATGAACAACTGGAAGATAAATTCGACATTGACTTCGATGACCCGGAAATCGACGACATAAAGCAAGAGATGCAGGAGGCAAGTGAAAAACTGGAGAAGAAAAAGAAGGATGCCTCTAAAAATCAGGATAATGCGGGCAACAAGATGAAGAACATGGCCCAGAAAATGCAACAGCAGTTTGATGATTCGATGTTTGCTCAGGCAGCAGAAGACGAGGAATCAGTGCGCAGACTGCTTCAGAATGTAGTACACCTTTCCTTCAGTGAAGAGCAACTGATTGACGAGTTAAAAAAAGTTAAAGTCGGAAATCCGAAATATGTCGAGATTATCCACAAACAGAATGACATCAACAAGCAGTTGGCGATGACTGAGGATACACTTACAGCGATAGCCAAAAGAAATTTCCAGATAAGTCAGTTCATTTTCAACGAATTAAAAGAGCTTAAAGACGTATCGCAGCAGGCAACGACAAGTCTCACCAACAGAAATGTCTCACAGGCATCGAAGAATCTTCAACAGACAATGAGTTCGTTGAACAAGTTTGCCCTGATGATATCTGAAAGTTTAGACGAAATGGAACAGCAGATGTCGAATATGTCATCCTGTTCCAACGGGAAGCAGCCCAAGAGTGGGAACGGTGGAAAAGCGAGCATGCAGACCATGAAAGACCTGCAGGAACAGCTCAAGAAACAGATGGAAGAGATGAAAGAGAATCAGGGCAAGAGCAAAAATTCCGGAAAAGAAGGACAAATTGGAAACAGTGAACAGTTTGCAAAAATGGCGATGGAGCAGGAGGCAATCAGAAGGCAGCTGGAACAGCTTCAGCAGGAGTTACGCAGTGAAGGGCAAGGCCTTGACGGTGACCTGCAGAAAGCTATTGAAGCCATGGAGCAGAATGAGGTTGACCTGATTAACAAACGTCTCACTGATGAAATGATGAAACGTCAGGAAGAAATCATGACACGGCTGCTCCAATCGGAAAAGGCACAGAAGCAGCGTGAACAGGACAACCAGAGACAATCGAAGGAAGGCAAAGTTTTTGACAGACCTTCACCAGAAGAAATTTTCAATCCCGAAAACAAGGGAGACAAGTTTGATGACAAACTGCACACTGTTCCGCCAAGCCTCAACAATTTCTACAGACAGAGAGTGGACAAATACAGATATGAACTCAAAAAGCAATAAAAAATGGAAGTTGAATACAGAAAGAACATAATAATTTGCTGCGATGACACAATCCAATATCGTGTCAGAAACATCCTAAAAATCAAAGAAGCCCTTTACAAAGTTGTAAAAGCCGAGAAGAAGCGGCTCATTGCCATCAATATAATTCTCACCGACGAGAGCACCATGCTCTCATTGAATGAAAAATATCTCGGACATGACACTGACACAGACACCATAACATTTC
The DNA here is from genome assembly GCA_017538085.1 of Bacteroidales bacterium. GTDB lineage: Bacteria > Bacteroidota > Bacteroidia > Bacteroidales > BM520 > RGIG7150. The sequence goes on from JAFYJP010000022.1 coordinate 48,249, forward strand.
CGTACAACGATTCGGAAAAGGATGTTTTCGGGGATGTTTACATCAGCATCGACAGGGTGAGGGAGAACGCAAAAACATACGGTTGCCACGTTCAGGAGGAGTTGTTCAGGATAATGGTTCACGGCACCCTGCATTTATGCGGTTATGAGGACAAGAAAGACGAGGAGGAGAAGAGCATAATGATTGAAAAACAAGAGAAATACATCAAGATGTTCCACGTGGAACAAAAGTGAAATGGAAAGCCAATATGATATAATTGTGGTTGGAGCAGGTCATGCCGGATGCGAAGCAGCGTGTGCGGCATCAAATCTCGGTGCCAAGACTTTGATGGTAACACTGAACAGGGAGAGTGTCGCCAGGATGTCATGCAATCCGGCAATAGGCGGCATAGCAAAAGGCCAGATAGTCAGGGAAATCGATGCCATGGGAGGATACACGGGAATAGTCGCCGACCGCTCAATGCTGCAGTTCAAGATGCTGAACCGGTCAAAGGGTCCTGCAATGTGGAGTCCACGTTCCCAAAACGACAAGAGACTGTTCACCCTCGAATGGCTCAATGTGCTCGACTCGATGAAGAATCTTGATTTCATTCAGGATGATGCCAAAAGTCTTATCATCGAAAACGACACTGTAAAAGGCATCAGAACAGCCATGGGGAAGTCGGTTTATGCCAAAGCCGTGATACTTGCCAACGGAACCTTCCTGAATGGCAGAATACATATTGGAGAAGTATCATTTGCAGGAGGCAGGCTCGGAGAGCAAAATTCTATCGGCATAAGCGACCAGCTGTTGTCACTCGGCTTCACCGTAGAAAAGCTGAAAACTGGCACACCTGTCAGAATCGACGGCAGAACCATAGACTATTCGGCACTGATTGAGCAGCCTTTTGACGATGTCCCCGGAAAATTCAGCTTCTCTGACGAGACGCAATGTCTTGACATTTCCAAACAGCGCAAATGCTATATTGCCCACACCTCGCCAGAAGTGCATAATATCCTAAAGGAGGGGTTTGACCGTTCACCAATGTTTCAAGGACGCATCAAAGGCAAAGGGCCGAGATACTGTCCTTCAATTGAAGACAAGCTGAACAGATTTGCCGACAAAACGCAGCATCCTATTTTCGTAGAGCCTGAGGGATTCAACAATATTGAAGTTTATCTCAACGGATTCTCCTCATCTCTTCCAGAAGAAATACAATACAAAGCCATCCGTAAGATGGCAGGTTTTGAACATGCCAAATTCATGAAGCCCGGATATGCCATCGAATATGACTTTTTCCAGCCCACACAGCTGAAAAGCACACTTGAGACAAAACAGATATCCAATCTTTACTTCACCGGGCAGATAAACGGGACCACCGGATATGAGGAGGCAGCATGTCAAGGTCTTATGGCCGGCATCAACGCCGTAAGAAAAATCCGCAATGAAGAGCCGATAGTCCTGTCCCGTTCCGAGGCGTATATCGGTGTGCTCATCGACGACCTTATAACCAAGGGTGTTGACGAACCGTACCGTATGTTCACTTCACGTGCCGAACACAGGATTCTTCTTCGCCAGGACAATGCCGACATAAGACTCACACCGTTGTCACACCATTTAGGCCTCGCCGATGACAAACGATACAATAGGGTAGAGGAAAAGATTGACAAGATAAAAAGGCTGAGCGCATATCTTGAAGAGACCAACATAACCCAGGAAGAAGTCAACCCTTATCTTTCAACATTACTGTCGGGTCCTATCAACGAAAGCACCAGGTTGTCAAAGATAATTCTCCGCCCTGATGTCAATATCGGAACTTTAAAAAAATACTCTGTCGGACTCCAGAATTTC
>JAFYJP010000023.1 GCA_017538085.1 Bacteroidales bacterium
AACAACCATTTTCTTCAGAATGCGACTTATAAGGACGGTGAACTTCTGTGCGGTGACATGAAATTCAATGCACTGTTGGTTGATGTGGAATATCTGGATGCCAACTCTCTTGAAACAATGATAAAATTAGCTTCAGAAGGTTTACCCATCTGTCTCAAAAGGACTCCTTCACAGCCTGGAAAAGTCAAAAATGGCAATTATGCAAAAATACTGAAAGAACTGACATCATATAAAAATGTTGCATCCAGTGACGAAATAATCACTGCCGTTCCTTTGATTGACGGAGATAATCTTCCAGATTTCTGGATTAGGGAGGACCATGACGATTATTACGTGTTCTTCGCAAATCCGATGTCACAAACCATCAAATACCCGCTTGAGTATTGCTATGCTTTCACTGATGAAGGGAGCCGTCGGGACATTACCGTCAACCATCATGGGAAATCCGAGAATATTTCATTGGATTTCAAACCCATGCAGTCTTTGCTAATGAAAATTTCAAAAGACGGAATATCCTTTATCGACTTAAATTATACACCTTCAAAACTTAGTCATTAATTATTCTGAGAAAAGATATATCTTTGCACTTCAATAAATATTTAAAAGTATCATGAAAAAATTATTATCAATAATTGTTTTTGTTTGTATTGTACTACCGTTATCAGCTCAATGGAGCAGTGATCCGTCAGTAAACAACATTGTATATTCCAATGGAGAGACATTCGGGTCCCTGACAGCAACTGACGAAGCGACAGGTATGACATACATACAATGGTTTGTTTTGTCGAGTAGCGGAATGCGTCCGATGATGCAGTTATATGATAATCAAGGCGTTGCACAGTGGCAGGAAAATGGAATAATAATCAGCACAAACCAGAACAGCACTGCATTGTACGGCACTGCACTGGAAGTGTCGTCCGATGGCTGCGCACTGGTTGCATTTGCCGATGAACGTAACGGAGACATGAATCCGTTTATATACAAGATTTCACAAACAGGCGAATTTCTTTGGGGCAACAATGGCATTCAGTTGTCAAGTTCAGAGGCATACCGCATATACGTTTATCCATGCAATGATGGATCAGCATGGGCAGCCTGGTATGGTGAGACATGTTATATGCGTCACATCAATGCCGATGGAACCACAGACCCTATCATTACAATTGAGAACAATTCTGATTTCGGACATGTTATCTGTGATGACAGCAACAACGCTATCATGGCATATTTTCATCAGACAGGCGGTACTTTCATGTGGCCTAACAGAGAGGTGAAAGTATGCAAATACAGCACTTCCGGTGCTCCGATTTGGTTAGCTGCAACAATTATACAAAGCTACTCATATAATTTCTCAACTGAACTCCAGCTTGTTTCCGATGGCTTAGGAGGCGGTTATGTTGCCACAATACCTGTTATAAACGATAGACATCAGGCTGTGATTGCCCATTTCAATTCAAACGGAACAGCTACAACTCCAATGGCAGGTGCTTTTGCAAGCCTTGAAAGCAGTGCCTATAACTATTACCCTACCATTTCTGTTGACCCGACCACGAACAACTGCATCATGTTTTTCAGAAGATCAAATGTGGATGAGAACACTTTCCAACTTAAAGGACAATGTTTTACAGTTACAGGAAGTAGATTGTGGACTAATACCGGTGTATCATTTAGCGGATATAACGATTATGTGTATCCCATAACAAGTGCATCCGTTCCGACAGGTGGTGCAGTGCTGATATATGAATTTGGCGATGCAAACAACCAGTCAACAATAAAGGCTCTGCGTGTAGATGCTGACGGAGAATTTGTCTGGGATAACGAAAGTGTGTATATGTGCAATCTGCCAAGTTCGAAATCCATAAGCCATGTCTGCACCGGATTCCACAACGGACAGGTCATATATGCATGGAACGATGCAAGATTACCGCAAGGACTTTATGCACAGAATCTGAAACTTGACGGCACACTGGGACCAATCCAGATTTCAACAATCAGCGGTGATGCCAATGGTGACGGCAATGTCAATGTAAGCGACATAAACACAGTAATTTCCTATATTTCTGAAAATGAACCGGAAGACTTCATATTCGACAATGCTGACGTCAATGGAGACAATACAATTGATATCAGAGATATAGTGCTCATTGTTAATATTATAATGCAATAAATCATTTAAAACAGTTATACTATGCCATTAATTGGAACAATTCTTAAGCATTCCTTAGAACATCGTGATAATACAGTTGAAACCCTCAAAACTCATGAGAGGGAACAGAACAGAGTTTTGAGAAAGCTGCTGCGCACTGCCGTTAACACACAGTTCGGAGTATATTATGATTTTGAATCAATGCTTTATTCAAGGGCAAAAGTTCTTGAGAAGTTCAAATCTGCCATTCCTCTTAATGACTACGATACAATCCATGACGAATGGTGGTACAAATGTCAGGAAGGACAGGCTGATATTTGCTGGCCCGGAAAAGTCAAATTTTTTGCTCTCAGCTCCGGAACATCAGGAGCCTCAAGCAAATATATTCCAGTGACATTGTCCATGATTCGTCAGATAAGAAAGACCTCTATCCGCGAGATAATAAACATGCCTAAATACAACCTCCCGGTAACACTGTTCACCAAAGGAGCTTTAATGCTTGGCGGAAGCACCGAACTCGACAAGGACGGCTCCTATTATCAGGGCGATTTGTCAGGCATAACCACAGGGCATCTGCCTTATTGGTTTCAAAAATATTATCTGCCGGGCAGCGAAATCTCCAAGGAAAAAGACTGGACAAAGAAAATTGAAGAAATAGTAAAAAAAGCCAAAGACTGGGATGTGGCAGCAATTGTCGGCGTACCTTCATGGTTTCAGATTCTTCTTGAAAAAATCATTGAGGAATATCATCTGAAAAACATCCATGAGCTGTGGCCAAACCTCACCATCTTCATTCACGGAGGTGTTTCATTCAAACCTTACAAAACCGGTTTTGAAAAGTTGCTCGCACATCCTTTGATTTATATGGAGACATACCTTGCCTCTGAAGGCTTTATTGCACTTCAGACAAGACCTGACACCGATTCGATGCAACTCGTGACAAACAATGGACTATTCTTTGAATTTCTTCCATTCAATGAAAAGAATTTCGATGAAAACGGCAATGTTCACCGTGATGCCAAGACTCTGTCACTCAACGAGGTGAAGACTGATGAAATCTATGCTCTCGTACTCTCCAGTGTATCAGGTGCATGGCGATATTTAATCGGTGACACCATAAAATTCACCGACCTCAACCGCTGCGAAATACAAATCACCGGACGAACCAAGCACTTCCTCAGCATCTGCGGAGAACATCTCAGCCAGGAAAACATGAATATGGCCATCGAACGCATGGAAAATGAACTTAACGTCAACGTAAAGGAATTCACAGTAGCCGGCATTAAACATGAAAAAATGTTTGCACATCATTGGTATATAGGCACCGATGACCCTCTCGACCCACAGATGGCTAAGGAATCTATCGACAGAAATCTCAAAATTCTGAACGATGACTATCGTGTTGAAAGGATTGCAGCCATCAACGAACTGATAATTACCATTTTGCCTTCAAAGGTCTTCTATGATTACATGGAATATTCCGGCAAAATAGGTGCTCAGTTCAAGTTCCCTCGCGTAATCAAAGGTGAAAAGCTGACCGATTGGGAAAAATATATTGAAAATACATGTAAATAATGCTTAATGCTTTTTTAAAGGGAATAGTCTTAGGAATTGGGCTTTCATTCTCCATCGGACCAGCCTTCATCGCTTTGATTCAGGTTGGAATTCAGAGAGGGAAAAAGTATGGCTATGCCATGGCGATGGGTATTCTCCTAAGCGATTGTACGCTGATAGCAATCAGTCTGCTTGGATTCACATCATTACTGGACAATCCCGACTATACCAATTACATAGGCATTACTGGTGGCATATTACTTATTTTATATGGAATATACTCATTCTTCAATCCACCCAAAAACCCTTATTCTAATAATAAAGACAATAAAGAAGTTACCAATAAAGACTTAATCGATGAATCTGCAGAAGAAGAGATGGCAAAAAAACATCTTAATTTCTTTCAAAAGAATTTGGGACCTGATGCCAAATGGTATGTATATACAATTAAAGGCTACTTCCTCAACGTATTTAATCCATTTCTGCTGTTCTTCTGGTTCGCTGCCGTCAGCACAGTCAGCGTAACTATTGGCGATGATGATAATATTATGCCTATGATAGCTTTTTTCATGGGTACAGTGCTTACTACATTCTGCCTCGACCTTATCAAGTCCTATCTCGGTCAGAAAATCAAAGATGTCATAAGTTACAGATTAATCCTGCTCATAAGTAAAATCATGAGTATTCTGCTTATTGGTTGCGGCGTGTATTTAATTCTAAGATTATTTATCAATATTTAAAAATATTTATCATGGGCATTTTATCTCTATTCAACAAAGTGTGGAAAACAATACTTGTCAACGGCATACTTTCAACATTATTCGGTGTTATCCTACTGTTTGTGGAATCCGATATTCTCGGCACAATAATCAAATCGTTCGGTATTATTTTGGTGGTTTTAAGTGTACTCTTATTATGTATCGATTTCATACATACGAAAAAAGACATTCAATGGGGCGGTCCCATATTGCAATACATTATCTACCTGATAATAGGCATATTGTGCATTGTATATCACGCCAAACTGTCTGATATTGCATACATAGCATTCGGCATTTGGATTGCAATCTCCGGTATTTACCTCCTAATATCCACGATAAGATATTCCAGCAAGATTCCGAGAGCGTCTGTCAACGTTGTCACATCTATAATGCTGACAATATTGGGATTATATCTTATGTTCTATCCCAACCATGCGCAGAATGTTGTCACAAAGATAATAGGAATATTTCTTACCGTTTCAGGTATATGGCAGATTTACAGTGCTTTCCGCTTTAAAAGCATAGCAGATTCCACTCAAACAAGCCCGAATAATTCCGAGATTACCAAAGACTAATCTTCTTTTCCCATTTGGAATAGATTTTATTTGCAACATCAAGTGTGTTGCCGACAGGCTTGGAAATATAACTGACAGTATCATTAATCCAACCATTCTCAAATCTGCTTAATTCTTTGCTGAATGCAGCCTCATCGAATTCGACATTGTTTTCGGCGGCATTCATTACGGCATCAAAAAACAGATTCCAACGCTTTGCATAATAACCTGAAACCAGTCCTGCCCACATGCGATTTGCATAGTCATTCAATATCGGACCTCCCCAGATTGTAAGCAGAGTACGGGCATTACGTTCATAATATGCCTTGCTTTCTTTTGTCGTGCCGAAAGACCTTGCATCGGCAATCCATTTCCCAAAAAGATACGACTCATTAGTGTTGAGCAAAGACTCCACATCATTCATAAGCTCGTTGGCCTCTTCAATTTTCGACTTCATCAGAATTATATCATGTTCTTTGTAAGCAGCTGTAAATTCATCTCTTACCTTCATGTAATAGTTCCCCAACAACTGAGAACCGAAGTTGACCAAATCGTAGTTGTATGTCTCCCTGTTTACTGGGGTGCTGAGAAGTAACATCCAGGCATCCAGCAAGTCTCTGTTTTTGAACGAATAGTTTGGCTTTGTGTAATAAGTGCCATGACCTTCCAGCGTAGGACGTGAATCCAGAATTGTGCCCAATCCGTAATATGAACAGTCCTTATATATCCGTTCAGACAACATTTTCCATGCAATAGAAGCATTGAGGTTCTTGCCTCCAGAACGAACATACGACCAGTTTTTTACCCATTCATCAACATTCATGTTTCTGTTCCACACCTTTTCGAACAGAAATTCGTATGTATGAGGACTTACGTCAAACGATTCGAGAGTGGAGCCTATACCAACAAGATTGTCACCACCTTCGGCAAGAACACCATTGATTCTATCATTGATGAGGTTAATATCACCGATAAGCATTGTGTTTCCGCCAAAATTACCCAAATAGCACCAAATATATGGCTGTCCGTAAAATTTGTCACTTAGTCTCCACACTTCTGTATTTTCGCAGAAATAATCGAGCAGCGTCATCTTACCCTGTGGAACCGCAGTAAGATATGATTTAAGTCTTTCACTAGTCCAGCTTTTGCGTTTATAGTAGAAAACCCACGACATCTGAAGCCATTCGGCATCAGCATCGACAGCCTGAAGAGAAGAATATATGTTAGCTGAAACGTCAGCAAGATATTGCTCATCCCAACTTGGCGGATCCATTTCATTAAACGGGTCGAAGCCATAAACATGACTTGTACCATAAAGTTCCGTCTGTCTGGCAATGAACTTCGACTGGATGTCAGCAAACAGCGGTTCCTGCGAATTCAGAAAACACGTTGGGGCAAATCCGCACCATTCGCTGAGTTCCTTGATATCGGCATCGGGATACATATCCTTAATCTGGCATGGAACATGTCCGGCAAATGCAGGCAACACCGTAGTCATGTTAAACTGTCTCTCCCTTTCAACAATTTGTTTCTGGAGTTCCTTCTGTCCTTCAATCCATTCAATTGGCAGCGGGCCTTGAAAGCCATCAAGATTGGCCATCCTGTGCCAGGGCAGATGAGCCGGAGCGCTGAAATAGGAACGTATTTCCTCATCTGTCATGCCATATTCCTTCCATACGTCATACCATACTGCCTCCTGTCCTGTTTGAGCAAGCGGCATATTGATGCCATTCAGCGCCATCCAGTCGATGAAACGCTCCCACTCATTCCAACCCCACCATGGCATAGTATAGCCATACGTGCAATAGTTGAGCATAAACCTCCTGTCCACAACAGCTTCTTTTACAACACTTTCAGACAATTTCGGAAAATCCACGTTCTCGTCTATGGTGTCGTGTGCATACCACGAAACATAAATATAAGCATAATGTTTGAGGTAATAGTTTAACCCGGTCGCCATGGAATTGGCATTGTTACCAGTTACAAGAATCTTTGTACCATGCTGCTCCAATTTGAAATAATCCTTATTTGTAGGTGACTCCTCCTTATGGAAAACAAATTTGTAGGCATGATCCGGTATAATTCTCTTTGTCAGTGCCTCGACAGCTGCAATATCGGTATCTCGGCTGCCACACGATACAAACATCAACGAAAATATCAGTAATGTAAATCTTAAAATACTCTTATTCATTATGTTATGCTTTTATCCATACTATTTCCTTTGTCGTAAAGAATTCTTCGTTAAAGAAATTGCTGATTTCAAAAATACGATAATTATTGTCTATTTGATTCAATTCCTTCTGATAATCCCCACCCTTGAGATAAATGACTCCATTAGGAAGACTATTCTTATTGTTATGTGAAATCTTCCCGTCAATGAGCCGCATAAACTCAGGGAAAGTCGTCATACCGCGCGAAACGGCAAAGTCAAATTCACCACAAATATCCTCAATTCTGCTTTTGACGGCTGTAACGTTGTCAAGTTTAAGTTCATCAGCAATTGACTGGGCGACTTTGATTTTTTTCCCTATTGAATCCACAAGCAAAAAATTCACCTTGGGGAACATGATTGCAAGAGGAATCCCAGGAAGTCCGCCTCCTGTTCCCACATCTATTATGTTTGTGTCATCGGCAAAATTAATTATCTTGGCAATACTGAGACTGTGAAGAATATGACGTTCCTCAAGGTTATCTATGTCTTTGCGAGATATAACATTGATAGCAGCGTTCCAAGACTTATAAAGTTCTTCAAGATGTTCATACTGCTGCTTTTGCAGGTCAGTGAGGTTGTGGAAATACTTGTTGATAATGTTCATGTAAGTTTTTTTACAAAAGTAATAAAAATAAATAATTTTGTGATTTGGTAACCCCTATAAAGTCTCATTATGTCAAAACGTCTTTTATTATCAACTCTGCTTTTACTAAGCACATTCATGTTATCATCACAGGTGAAAGATCCCGACAAAGAAGCATACATCAAAAAATACCATGACATTGCCATGCATCAGATGATTCAATACAAAATTCCGGCAAGTATAACATTGGCACAGGGAATCTTCGAATCAGCAAGCGGAAAAAGCGTTTTGGCAACTAAGGGCAACAACCATTTTGGCATAAAATGCCATGAATGGACCGGCAAGAAAATATATCACGATGATGATGCCAAGCACGAATGTTTCAGAAAATACAAAAATGCAGACGAATCATACGAAGACCATTCCATATTTCTGACCACTCGCGACAGATACAAAGGTTTGTTCGAACTTGACATCCTCGATTACAAAGGCTGGGCGTATGGCCTGAAAAAAGCCGGTTACGCAACAAATCCCAAATACCCGGAACGCCTGATAGAATTGATAGAAACCTACCAGCTATACAAATATGACGAATACGTAATGGGACTTATCACCGAAGAAGAACTTCAGAACATTACCCCACACATCTCAAGCAAAGTCAAAAAGGAAATAGAGTATGAATACGACAACGATGAAATATTCAACAACAGCAAGTTTCTTCATTTTACGCCAGGCACCTGCGACTGCATGAATGAAGCGATATTTATAGAACTATATTCCAACAGGGGCATTTACGCATACAAAGGCATCTCCTGCACATTTGTTGAAAAAGGTGAAACTTTGGCCGACATTGCAAAATCGCTGAAGATGTCAAAGCACAGACTCCTGAAATACAACGATTTGCCACGCAAAGCCGAAGTTGAGTATGAAGACATCATATATCTCGACTATAAAAACAAACGTGCCAAGGAAAAACAGCATAGAGTGGTCTATCCTAATGAGACACTTTGGAGCATTTCGCAGTGTTATGCGGTGAAAATCAAAAAGTTGATTAAGGAGAACCCGCAAATCACAAACATCAACGAACCATTACGAGTCGGACAGATTATCAGATTGCGGTAAAAGCTGCCGGATATTACAAATTTTTCATTATCTCGTTCTTCAACTGTAAGGTTGATGAACTGTCGATGACATGATGCGAAACGACCTTTACGGGGGCCTGACTGAAAACATAGACTTCATTGCCGATGGCAAGAGCCTCATCAATATCGTGCGTGACGAAAATAACCGTACGGCGGTCAGCCTGCCAAATCTGTGAGAACCATTTCAACATATTCTGTTTCAGACTAAAATCAAGACCGTTGAGAGGTTCGTCCATAAGAATAATGTCAGAACTACTTGCAAATGCACGAGCTATCGACACTCTCTGCTTCATGCCGCCACTTAACTGTCCCGGATAATAATCAGCAAACTCACAGAGATTAACCCTTCTGATAAGTTCATCCGCCTTCTCCTTTCTTTCAGTGGAAGCAAGTTCATCTGGCAATACAAATTCGATGTTTCCTCTCACAGTCTTCCACGGCAGAAGTCTCGGTTCTTGGAAAATATACGATATTTTCCTGTCGGTGAAACCACTGCATCGTCCGCTATCAGGGTGCAAGATACCACCAATGAGATTCAGCAGCGTGGTCTTTCCGCAACCGGAAGGTCCCAATATACATGTGATTATTCCTTCAGTAAACTGTATATTGAAATCCTTGAATATTTCCTTGCCGTTAAATGACTTGCAGATATTTTGTAATGAAAGTACCATGACGTTAGGCGATTATGATTTCCAAATTACAAGCTTACGCTCTACCCACCTGACCAATAGTTCAAACAGATAGCTGAGAATGATTACCACGAAGGTCCATGCAATCAGGACATCAACTTTCAAGAATGTCTGGGCATTTTGCATCTGCGTACCTATACCGTATTTCGGCTGCCCCAACACTTCACCGATGATTATGGCACGCCAACCTATTCCTACAGCATTTGAAATGCCGCTGAAAATGAAAGGAATTATTGCTGGGATATATATTTCTCTGATTATCCGTTTATTACTGACCTTGTAAAATTTTGCCATTTCTACAAGTGACGAATCGATGCTTTTCATCCCATCATAAACATTCGTGAAAACCAAAGGGAACATCGTCAGCAGTCCGATGAAAACCGGCAGATAGTCAGGAGTGAACCATATCAGTGCCAAAAGCGTGATTGCAATAACCGGTGTGGAACGAATCACAACTATCAGCGGACTGATAAAAGCATAAAAACCAGGTTTGTTGCCTGCCCATATTCCCAACGCAACTCCGGCAATACCCGCAATAATGAACCCTATGAGTCCCCTCAGAATCGTTATTCCGACCACTTCGAGGAAATCCTTTGTGCAAATCAGATTAATTGCAGTCCATACGGTCTTTTCCGGACTCGGAAGTATGAAGTCGGAATGGTAATACAGCGACAGCAATTTCCATATCACTATCAGAATCACCACCGACACTAAGGTGATATAACGCTGTTTCTTAGTAAATGAAGTTTTCATCAGGGATTTTTTCACCAATAGTTTCGGGATTCATGTTGTAAAACACCTTAAAATAGTTGTTAATGCTTTCTCTGATATCACGCGCCCTCATGACTTTGAGGTTGGAGTTTGGAATAGCATTGAGTGCTGCCACGGAATCCCGTATGATTTCATATTTTGCCATCAAACCTGCGGCCTCCTCAGGGTTTGTATTGACCCATTCGGTAGATTCACTATACATAGAAATGACCTTCTCTACAAGTTCAGGATTATTGCATATAACGTCTTCCTTACACAGGAAAGCGGTTTCAGCAAGCGGTGTGCCCTGAACCTTGTTCCATTCCGAACTAAGATTTAGGATTTTTCTGACAGAACTGTTATTCTGCATGATGACACTGACGTATGGTTCAGTCATGACACCGTATTGAGCCTTACCTGCTCCAATTGCATTGGCAAGATTGATGTGTGTAGGAAAACTATAGTCAAGGACAACGTCTTCTTCAGGATTGAGTCCATTCTGTGTCAGAAGATAGCGAAAAAGCAGGTCTGGAGTCATCGACTTAGCCATGACATAAATTCTTTCATTTTTTAAATCCTGCCAGGTCTTGATTACCGTATCAGTATCATTTCCAATAAGATACAACGTTCCCCAACATGGTACTGCCACAAGTCGGTATTTTATATCATTATTGTACAGAATCGCAGCCATAGTACTCGGAAGGACAGCGAAATCAGCTGTACCCTCAAGCATCATCTTTCTGACCTGCATCGGTTCAGTGAAGACTTCAAACTTAATGTTATCTGATGTCTTCGACAGACTGTCAATCATTCGTATCATTCCCATTGATGACGGACCTTTCAGTGTTGCAATCGTGTAACTGTCTTTTTCAGACTTGTTATTGTGGCAGCCTGCAAGGATTAATACCGACAATAAGAAAAACAATATTTTTCGCATGACATTAAAATTAACAATGCAAAGATATAAAAAACGGACGATATGACATGATACCGTCCGTAATGCAAAAATTAAATCACTTATTTCTTAGTATATCAGAAGGTGAAGTTGCCACGAACATAGAAGTTTCTGCCAGGTTCAACGCTGATGGAACCACGGTTGGTGGAAAGATGGTTGGTATATGCCGTATTCGTGATATTGTCAATACCGGCAAACAACTGGAACCCGCATACTTTCCAGAAATGGAAAACTCTGGTGTTCAAAGCAAAATCAAGACGGAAATAACCATCGGTTGGTGTCTCCCCTTCCGCTATCTTATCCTGTTTGTTTACAGCCCAGAGTGTTACAGATGCATTTCCAACCTTAGGATGTGTATAAGATACTGTGAATGAACCGTTCAATGGTGGAATCAAAGGAAGATCTGTCTTGTTGTATGTGTCACGACCTCTTACATAAGAACCTGTCAAGGTGAACATCAGGTTTTCAATGACATTGTATTTTGCTTGAAAATCAAAACCATACAGCAACGCCTTGGCTATATTGGTGTTGATTAAAGCAGGAATAGTATCATAAGTGTTGACATCAGCAGCTGTATTATAGACAAATATGCCCTGAACTTCAGTTATCATGTCGGTAAGCCTGTTGGCATATACCGATGACTGCAAAGAGAACTTGTTGCCCCAAACTCTCAGACCGAGATCTGCTGAATAACCATGCTCCGGTTTAAGATTTGGATCTCCGAGACGCACATAGTTGCCAAGGTCAATATATTTGAATCTCTCTTCAAGGGAAGGCGCCCTGTATGAACGGGCAATATTGAAAACGAGATCAGTAGTTGCACCCAGTTTGTACAGCATTCCGACATTTGCACTCCATGAAATATCTCTTGTTTTGTTTTCCTGATAAATGATTCTCTGTTCCACAGCAGGATTCAACGCACCGTTGAGGATTACCGAGTCAACATCATAGTTCATTTCGTTAGAGACGACAGTGAGGTCAGCACGGGCACCGACTGTAAGCGTCATCTTATTGTCAAACAGATGAGACTCATCCTGCAGGAATATGCCTCCGTTTGTAAATGATGAAGTAGGTACAGGAGTCTCATAACGGATTATTTTATTCTCTTTCACAAGGGTTGAATCCGGTTTCAAGACCTGCATGGTCACATACTTTTCACGATCACTTACCATGTCACGTCTGAAAAAGTCAACGCCTGCAATGAGAGTGTTGTTGCCGCCAAACTGCCAAGTAGTCTGCAATTGTGCACCATTAGTGACATGAAGAGCATTAGGGGTTATTGAGTCAGGATGCTGGTATTGGATATTTCCATTAGGCATAGTGGTATATGTCACGGTATTAGGGTACATCACAACATCACGGCGTATGTTCTGGTGGTAGTATTTGATTTTCAAAGAAGTGAATGTTTCCGAAATATTAGTTATCTCATAGCTTCCATCAAACAGAGTTCTGCCTATATCCTTATATTTTGCCGTAGCCGGACCTGGGAATGCACTACCGCCCGGTATTCCCACATTTGTTGACCAGTTACGCTGAAACTGGACTTTAAACATCTGGTTCTTAAAAGGGTTGAACCCAGCTTTAGCGGCTATGTTATTGGTTGTGAACTGGCTATTGGGAATTTCACCTTCAGGAGTCATGATGTTGCCGGCATTACCGTATGAACCGCTCAGACGGAAATACCATTTTTTTGCTCCAGTATTGACTGAAATATTGTTAGAAGTGTAATGATTCACCGTTGAATAAGCCGAAGTCACATTCCCTGAAACGTATGGCTTGTCGGCAAAATGACCGTCTTTTGTTATGACGTTGACTATGCCGCCCATAGCACCGGTGCCATAAAGTACCGACTGTGCACCCTTGATGATTTCAACCCTGTCAATATCATTGACATCAATCATACTAAGTGACGCTGTAAGGTCAGTAGCCGTCTCAATCCTGTCACCATCAACGAGAGTGACAAGACGCTGTTCACCGAGACCACGTACATTGACGTATGTTGACCATACGCCGTCACCGCCCATTGCCACACCCGGTTCATAATTAAGTATGTAGGCAAGTGACAGGTCTGATTTTTTCTGAAGCGTAAGCGCGTTTGTCACATTGAGGGATGCAGGAATTTCCTTGAGTTTACGGTTTATTCTGGAACTCGATATTTCAATTTCTCCGAGACGTATTGGTTCCTCGTTTGAAATTGTGGTGTCGTTTGAAGGCACGTAATTGGAGTTGTCAGCTCTTACCTGAGCGAAAGATTTGTTTGAATTGAAGCCAAGCAACATTGCAAGGCCTAACGTTGCAATAATAAATTTACATTTCATATTCCTTATTTTTTAGTAATACTGATTTGACATCAATTCCTTGCAGACGCCCGAGCTGTCCTGTAAGAGAACCAATTTCATCCGTAGTACCTTCTAAAATAAGGGAAATAATATTTTTACCATTGCTTCGTGGCAGACCTTGCCGCCCGATAATGATTTGAGAATGTCTGGAGATGATATCGTTGAGCAGTGCAACGTTTTCACGATTCTCAATCTGTATTAATACTGTTCCTATTCTCTTTTCCATCAGAATACCTTGGGATTAGATTTAAGTTCATTTTCAGACTGTTAGCTTCGATTTTGGCATCCGCCGGAATCTCTGGTATTAGTCTTTGTTTACAACTGCAAAAATAATATTTAAAAAATAATTATTAATTAAAAATTTCTTTTTTATAGCATGCTATTCCTGTGTTCCTGTGAAAATATGCACGTAGCCTCTGTACGTCTCCGTTTTAATCTGGCCTTTGCAAATCAGCACATAGAAATACACACCGTCGGAAAGTCCTTTGCCGTCAAACTCTTCCGATTCATAGTTCTGTTTCTGATACACTATCCTGCCTTGACGGTTATATACGGTAAGAGTATTGCTCTCAAAAATATCTGAAAGCATGCAGCCTTCGTCATTGGCAACTGAAACTTTAAAGGTTTCATTCACTCCATCTCCATTAGGTGTGAAAACATTAGGAATGACAAGCTCTGCATCCCTGACCTCAAGTGTGACGTTAGCGGAATCAACGCACCCATACTCATCGGTCAGAACGCTCACAATGACAAAAGAACTGACATCATCAGCTATATCGCCATAATTGTGCTCCACTTCAGGTTCCGTAGAAATCGTACCATCGCCCAAATCCCAATAATAATTGTCAATGTAACATTCCGAATTGAAACTGACTTTGAACTTGGCCTGCGGTTTCTGACGGTAAATGACTGACGGCTCGACAGATATGGAGTCATTGATAGCGGGATGCACCTCTATGTCAATAGTCTGTGAAAATTCACACCCTACTGAATCGGTTACCGTTACAGTGAAAGTTCCTTCAGGAAGGTGTGAAACCCATCCTAAGGAATCGACATGAGGATACCCTTTTGGCCAAATGATATCATATTTTGTGGAGACATTTGATGTGTCGGATTTTGGCACACCACCAGTAACATTGACTATAAAACCTCCTTCACTGGTTTCGGGACAGCCAATGCTAATCTGATTCATTTCAATTACAATCTCCGGATAAGCCCTTACAAAAACTGAATCGGGGCACCTTTCGTCATGCCATACACCCATCTCATCCGATACATCCACCTTGTAATATTCACCTATGGAATCAGTCGGATTGATGGTAATCACCCTGTCGTATTCATTAAGTGGAACATTATCCCTGCTCCAGTCATATTCGTAATTGTATGTTGTGTTGATTTTATATAGATTATATAACTCTGAATCGGTCAAGTCGCTGATATACAGTCGTAAATCAGCAATTCCGCCATTATAGTTATGATTGAATGAAGGAGCCGGCGAACTGCCGACATAATAAAGGTTTGAACTGGATTCAAGTTTTTGCGGAAACACATATATGGGGTCATCAACAACCTTTTGACTATCAATAAAAATCATCAGTCTGTTCATTGAGCAGACGACATCTACCATTGTCCATTTGGAACATTCCAAATAGTAAAGGGAATCAGTTACAGTAAATGACTGCATATCAATGCCGTCGGATGTCATGAACGATAGTTGGCCTTCGTTGTTGACAACCAAAGCAAAAGAACTTGTTGCATTATCCTTGATAAAGGAATTCCAATGATTAAAGATGTAATAAGTGCTGTCAGAGCCACCGTTTGCTCCGTATGCGGAATCAGGGCAAAGCCAGCAGTGGATTGTAAACACCTTTGAGAAGAAATTGGTGTCGTTACCATATATAAATAGCGAGGAATTCCGCATCTGTACTGCATCGGTACCGCTCTCACGGCCATTCATAAACCTTACTGAAGTAAAAGTACTAACATTGTTGCCATAACCGCTGTAATCCACAAAGTCACCGGCAATATATGAACCACTGGTAAAAGGATAATAGCCAACAAGTGTTACCGGTTCAGTATGTTCGAGATATAATTCCAAATCAGAGCCATAGCAAGCCAAGGTATCGTGGAATGCCAGTTCTGGCCGACCAAGACTAACATACACGGAATCCCGTATTACATTCCCCTGACCGGAAGTAACCTCGACCTGAAACAGACCGCTGTATTTCGCATATATTGACGGGGTGGTTTCGGCAGTATTCCATAGATAGGACCCATAGCCGCCACCTGCTTCCAGAAGAACGCTGTCAGCATGGCACAACCGAATGGTATCATTTTGAAACACCTGAGATTTCAGAGGAAATCCCAGGTGTAACAAAACAATTACAAATAAAGCACAATATATCTTATTGGTTTCCGCCTTCATCAAGATATTTTACTTTAGCTTCTAAAAGAGCTATTTCCTGTTTTGTCTTCTCAATCTTCTTTTCGAACTCATCCTTCAGTATGGTGGAGTTCTTGGAGTTTGAGAGGAAACCAATGTTATTTTCCCAAAGGGCAACATCCTCTTTCATTGACTGAATCCTGTTAATCAAGGAGTTGCGTTCTTTATTGATAAGCTGGCTACCGTTAGGGTTTTCCTTATACTGTTCAATTTTCGTTCTGAAATTATAGTTGGCAATATCAGCACCGATACTTTTCAGTTTGTCAAATTTTTCATTGATTGCAGTACGGTATTCCTGCTGGATAGCGTCTTTGTCTTTTTTAGGAACATGACCGATTTCCATCCATTGTCTTTGAAGTTTCTTCAATTCTGAAAGGCTTTCCTGGACATTGGATTCATCAATCGTAAAGTTTTTGATTTCTTCTATGAGTGCCTGTTTCTTTTTCATGTTCTCCTCGTTGACTTCATTGATGCTGGAATAGAATTTTTCCTTTCTTTCAAAGAATTCATCGCAGGCTGCTCTGAAGCGTTTCCATATCTTTTCCGACTGTTTCTTAGGTGTTGGGCCTATGGTCTTCCACTCTTTCTGAAGGTTGATGAGTGTCTGTGTTGCAGCAGCCCAATCATCACTATCCTTGACGGCCTCTGCCTGGGTGCAAAGGTCAAGTTTCATGTTATAGTTGTTCTGAAGCTGACTCTTCAGCTGATCGAAATATTCTTTCTTTTGGGCAAAGAAACTGTCAAGCATAGGTTTGAACTTGTTCCATATTTCATCATTCTGAACTTTGGCAGCAGGGCCTATGGTCTTCCACATTTTGAATATTTCGTTGAGCTGGTCGCTTACCGACTGCCATTCAGCCAATGTGGTAGGAGTTGTTTCAAGCAGCTTCTCAGATTGTTCAACAAGGGCGAGTTTTGCAGCATAGTTGTTGTCCTGCTGTTCCTTTATAGCCTGGTATTGCTCTTTGCGTTGAGCGTTTATCTTATCGGCAGCAGTCTTGAATCTCTCCCAAAGTTCGTCTCTCTTGTCAGAAGGTACAGGGCCAATCTGTTTCCATTCCTCACGATATTCCTGTAATTTTGTAAAAGCCTTCTTGGTTGATTTTTCGATAAGCAGTTCTTCAGTTTTTTCGCAGAGGGCAATTTTAGCTTCGAGGTTCTTCTGATAGTCGAGATCACGTAACTCTCTGTTGATTCTAACCTTATCAAAGAATTTCTCTACAAGGAAATGGTAATTCTGCCAAAGGTTGTTGGCTTCATTTTTAGGAACAATACCAATGCTTTTCCATTTATCCTGTAAAGTCCTGAACTGGTCGTAAGTTGTCTTCAGGGTTTCGTCTGAGTTGACGAGCTCCTTCATCTGTTCAAGTATCTGTTGTTTTTCAACGAGATTAACTTTCTTCTGTTCCTCAAGTTGTTCGAGATATTTAGCACGTTTCTGACGATAAATATTGAAGACCTCATTGAATTTTTTCTCCAATGGGTCTGCTTCTTCCGGAGCTGCCGCTTTTTCTTCATCCTCACTCGGTTCAGAAGTCTCATCAGTTGCAGTTTCTTTTCTTTCTTCTCTTGTTTTCTCATGAAAAGCAACTTTGATGGCAGCAACATTGGCCTTGATAGCTTCAATGTCGTCATTCTGAAGTAACTCCGAGAGTTTCTCAATTAGTTCTTCTCTTGAAAGAGCCGTACAGTCAATCAATTCGATTTCATTAACAAATTGCTCATTTTCAGCAACTTGTATTTCCTCGGCAACTTTTTCCTCTTCAGCAGCATGTTCTTCTGCTGCTACAGGTTCAGTTCCTGATACCTGAGATTCTATTACATTTTGTTCGGCACCATCCTGTACAGGAGATGCAGTGAGTTCCTGATTTTCTACAGGTGAAAGTTCATTCTCGTTCATAGTTTTTTCTGTTTTAAAGATTACAGATTAGAATAGTTTCGATACACTTTGACATGTAACGAAAGCAATAGTTAAAAATTTTCAAATAATCTGCAAATATATAGTTTTTTTCAGAATAGAAGCCAAACTTAACCAAAATAAAATATACTCACTAATCAAGAGCATATTTGTTGAACAGTATATATCCTATATTGAAAGTAATGGCAAAAGGTGCGGTTCTATTGTCATACACGCTGAAATTCAGACTAATAGGGGCAGTATTATTCTTTAATACTATTCTCGCATTTGCCATGGCGCTGAATCTTTCGAAGAAAGGTCCGAAATAAACTGTCTGGTCAGGGCCTTCAGTGATATTGAAAAATGGTGAAAAAATATATCCGCCGCCCTCAATCATCAAATTCATCGGAAGTGAAAATATCACTTTCACCCCTGCAGCAAGATAATTGTAGGCACGATTCTCTTCCATAAACCTCAGTTTGGCATCATCAAAAGGTTCAAAGGCACTTGCATGAAGAATTGACGTCTGATAATTGACCCATAATTGCTGGTCCGACAGTTCGCCCTGCACCCTGGCAGCCAATGTAAACAGGTTGGAAAATTTATAATATTCATCATAAGAAACCTTCAGCCTCAGCCAGTCGCGTTTTTGCTTGTCAAACGAATTGTAAAGTGATGTTGTTCCGGCTCTGTATGTCTCCTGACCGATAATAGCATTAAACTGAAGGGCAATCTTCCTGCCCTCCGTAGGGAAGAATCTGTCATTCAACGTGTTGTTAAGCAGTTTTGCTCCGATAATTCCTGCGCTGAAAAAATCTTCGTCAGATTTGTCTTCACTTGAAAATGCCACTGTATTGTAATAATCATCAGTGGTGCTGAAATAGCCACCAATAAGGGAGACATCGGAACGCCGGTCAATGGATATGCCAGTCTGCATCAGCACATGAAATTCATCCTGAATGATATAATTTGCATTTTTATTGTTGTAGAGATTAAAGGAAGTTCCCCTATAATCCTTGTTGTTTATACCTATATTGAATAATCCATAAAGAAGTTTTGCGGAAGGATAGTCGATGCGGATGCCCATGTCGAAAGCCTTATAAAAAGTACCAAAATGGGCTTTTGTAATTGCATTCCATGAAAAATTGCTGAAACCTCTTGCAGTGAGGGCGACATATCCGTCACTCGGGCCACCGATTGACATGTTGCCGCCGAGTCCCACCTGGAAGGTTTTGTTTTTCTTAATTTTCAGATGAAGATCATAATATCCCGTATAAGTGTTATATACAGCATCAGGGGTGACTTTGTCAATCATGTCGTCGGTAAGAAGAACCGAATAATTGTCCAAAATTTCACGGGCAGAAAGCAACTTGTGTTTTCTGCTTACCATAACCTCAACATATTCGCGTTGCAAATAGTCAAGGTTGTCGGCCACAACCTGGTCGAAAAACAGGGGCGGTTTCTTATAATTGAATTCATTGCGTTTTTCCTGGCGCTCTTCAGCAGTGACTTTTCTGTTCACCTTGTCAAGAATAGCAGGAATCTGTTCGATACATGCCCAATAGCCGCTGTCGGCAACCCTCCTGACATTGCTGAAATCAAGAAGTCCCACATCATGCACATTGGGATTTATAAGAACTCCGTCATTAGGCAAAGATCTGTCAACATTAACCATAAACACATTCTCCACTACGGAGATTATGTTATCTTCCTTGGCAGGCTCGAAGTTGGAAGACACATTGCATCCAATAAATATATCCGGCTTGAAGTCATCATTCAGAGCTCCTACTGGGAAGTTATCATACATTCCGCCGTCAAGCAAGACCATATCCTCGTACCGCACCGGTGCAAAAACAAACGGAAACGACATTGAAGCACGGACAGCCGTTTCCACTTTGCCTTTGCGAAATATGTAGGCTTTATTGTCGTTGACCGAAGAGGCAACACATCTGAAAGGAATCATAAGGCTGTCGAAATCGCCGCCGCAGACAGTCGTTGCCTGAGCAAAAAACTGCAGCATACCGAAATCGATGTCATTGGAAAGCATTAGGCTCGGACGGATAATATCGAATGAAAAAGCAGTATCTATGTCAAATTTGAAATTAAACCATGCGGCATCATCTGGAAGTTCCTTGGTGAGATATCCGGCATTGTAAGTCGCCTTCGATTTGAGATATTTCTCCATGACGCCGGATTCGAATATCGAAATCATCTCGTCAACGGTATAGCCGGAAGCATACAGTGCCCCTACGATGGCACCAGCTGAAGTGCCGGCCACATAATCAATCGGTATGTCATATTCTTCAAGAGCCTTGATGACTCCAATATGTGCCATTCCTTTTGCACCGCCTCCGCTGAGAACCAAACCCACCGTCTGACCATATCCACTGAAAGCAAGGACAAAACTCACGATGAATAACCATATCCTTTTCATAATCATACAAAAATAAAATAACGTCCTATATTAGTCCAATAATCGAATCCACCTAAGTATCAGCAACATAAATACACCAAACATCTTTCTTTTTTCCAATACTTTTCATCAGTTTTTCCGAAGATTGAACAGATTGCTAAGATAAACAAAAATTCAAATAGTATCGTTATTTTTTCTACCTTTGCAAAGAAAAAAATCAAAAAAATGATGTTTGAGGATAAGGAGACTAAAACAGAGATTAGTTCTATCGGTGAATTCAAACTAATAGACAAAATCACCGAATCATTCAAAATAACAAACACATCCACCATAAAGGGAATTGGGGATGACTGCGCCGTATTGTCGTACCCCAACAAGAAAATCCTGATTTCAACAGACATGCTGATTGAAGGGACTCATTTCGACATGTCATATACTCCACTACGGCACTTGGGATACAAGTCGGCGGTGGTCAATTTTTCCGATGTGTACGCCATGAACGGCAAGCCCAAACAGATTGTAGTAAGTCTCGCAATATCAAGTCGATATAGCATTGAGGCAATACAAGAAATCTACAATGGCATAGCATTGGCATGCAAAAACTATGGAGTTGACCTTGTAGGGGGCGACACCACCTCAAGTCTCAGCGGACTGTGCATATCTGTAACCGTGATTGGAGAAGCCAATCTCAATCAGATTGCATACCGCAGTGGTGCCCGCTTCAATGACCTGATATGCGTTTCCGGCAATTTAGGCGCATCATATATGGGTCTGCTTGTCCTCGAAAGAGAAAAGAAAACATGGGCGGCAAATCCCAATTTCCAACCCGACCTCACAGGCTATGAATATGTTATCCAGCGTTTTCTAAAACCTGAAGCACGTTTCGACATTATTGACATATTGCGTGCAAAAGACATCGTCCCGACCTCTATGATTGACATATCAGACGGACTTGCGTCTGAACTTCATCACATCTGCAAGGAATCAAACAAAGGCTGTAACATCTATGAAGACAAAATCCCTATTGACCCGCAGACAATGCTCACCGCCGACGAGTTCAAAATAAGTCCTGTCACTGCCGCAATGAACGGGGGTGAAGACTATGAACTGCTTTTCACCATCAAACAGGATGACTACGAGAAACTCAAAGACATACCTCAGATTTCATTCATAGGGCATATCACCGACAATCCTTCAGCACTATACCTTATTACAAAGGACTCCAAGGCCATAGAAATCAAGGCTCAGGGCTGGGATTCATTCAGAGACAACCAATAATGCTGCTAAAGGACGACAAACAACGGCTTTCAAACACGCTGAAGCTTCTTCCCGAGTGTCCAGGCGTTTATCAATATTTTGATGAGGAAGGGACAGTAATCTATGTAGGCAAGGCAAAAGTGCTGAAACGCCGTGTGTCACAATATTTTGACAAAGATATTTCGGGAAAGACCAAAGTTCTCGTAAGCAAAATCGCTGATGTGAAAACCATTGTCGTCAATTCCGAAGTCGATGCATTGCTTCTCGAAAACAATCTGATAAAAAAATATCAGCCGCGATACAACATCCGCCTGAAAGACGACAAAAGCTATCCCTGGATTTGCATCAGGAAGGAACCGTTCCCGCGTGTAGTTAAAACACGTAACAAAAGCGAAGACGGTTCCGAATATTTCGGGCCATACGCATCAGTACGGGTACTCAGAACTGTATTAGACCTCATCACAAAAGTATATCCCCTGCGTTCCTGCAGTTCTAATCTTTCTGCTGAAAACATCAGGAAAAAGAAAGTCAAATTATGTCTGAAATATCATATAGGAAAATGCAAAGGGCCGTGTCAGGGACTGCAAAGCGAAGAAGAATACAATAATACAATTGCCAACGTGCGCCATATTATTTCCGGCAATATATCTGTGGTTATCAAAGATTTGGAGACAAGGATGTTCGAATATTCCGACACAATGCAGTATGAACAAGCCCAGGAAATGAAAGAAAAAATCGACCTGATAAGGAATTATCAGAGCAAGTCAACTGTTCTCAGTGCAAAAATGCACAATTACGATGTGTTTTCCATAGCTACAGACAACAAAATTTCCTTTATCAACTACATTAAAATTGTGGAAGGGGCTGTGGTTCAAGTTCATACCATAGAGATGAAAAAAGTACTTGATGAAACCGATGATGACATGCTGCTTATGACAATAGCAGATATGCGCGAAAAGCATCACAGCACCGCAACTGAGATAATTGTTCCCTTTGAGCCTTCGATTGAAATACCAGGTGCCAAATACATTGTACCAAAAGCCGGTGACAAGAAACAACTCCTCAATCTCTCCGAACGCAACCTGAAATACTACATCCTGGACAGGCAAAAGAAGCTTGACCTTGTAGATCCTGACCGTCATAAAACGCGTATTCTCAATCAGATGAAGGAAGATTTACGTATGTCGGTGGAGCCGCACAGAATAGAATGTTTCGATAATTCCAACTTGCAGGGGACAAATCCAGTTGCATCGATGTCATGTTTCATCGACTGCAAACCAGCGAAAAAAGAATATCGTCATTATAACATAAAAACCGTTGTCGGAGCGGATGACTTTGCATCCATGCGGGAAATCATCACAAGGCGTTATACGCGTGTTTTGAACGAGAACCTTGAAATGCCCGACCTGATTGTAATTGACGGCGGGAAAGGTCAGCTGAGTGCAGCCTTGGAAAGTCTTGACGAACTCGGGCTTCGCGGCAAAGTCGCCATCATAGGCATTGCCAAGAAACTTGAAGAAATCTACTTTCCAGGAGACCAATATCCGTTATATCTCAACAAAGACAGCGAGACTCTCAAGATTATCCAGCAGATACGTGATGAAGCGCATCGTTTCGGCATCACCCACCACCGCAACAGACGAAACAAAAGTCAATTGAAATAGGTAAAAAAAAGGGGCCGACTAAAAAGTAATTTTTGGTCGGTCTTTTTTTTTGTTTGTTAGATTTTTCCTGACTTTGGCGGTCTAAGTTTGAATAATTTCATTATATCCTTATAATCAACATGTTAGCGATTTTTGTTTTAAATTTTGGGTGAATCGCTCCACCTTTTTTCGTACTTTTGTGGCATGTTTGTACGTAAAAGAAGGA
>JAFYJP010000024.1 GCA_017538085.1 Bacteroidales bacterium
AATTTCCTGTGTGAACTCATCGGAACATTTCTTTTGGTATTCATAATACTTGTATTTTCAACGAAAGGCAACACTCCGACTGTCGGGCTCGGCTCTCTTGGAAGTCTGCCGGTAACTATGCTTATCATGTCTATCGGTATGTCGTTGGGAGGGGCTACCGGTTATGCCATTAATCCTGCAAGAGATTTAGGACCGCGTATAGCACACGCAATCCTTCCAATCAAAGGAAAAGGTTCCAGTGACTGGGCATACAGCTGGGTGCCGGTATTAGGTCCTATCGTAGGCGGAATACTTGCAGCGGGACTTTTTTTGCTTCTTGTTTAGTGATTGTTCGGTTACGTAAGGTTGTGAATCATAGCATATACTGCGAGACCGGCAACTGACTTGATACCTGTTTTGTGAGTGATGTTTTTGCGGTGCGTGTTGACGGTATGGACTGAAATGTGGAGATTTTCAGCTATTTCCTTGCTGCTTAATCCCTTGGCGACAAGAATTAGTACGGATGTTTCACGTTCGCTCAGCTCGTAACTTTCTGAAATCTTGCCCTTCTGGCTGCTGTAACAGTCTCTTACAGTCTGTACGATAGAACTCTTAGGTGCGCGTATATCAATTGTATTGTCAAAAATATGTAGGGATGAAGATTCAACGTATTGATAAACCAATGCTATAAGTGATGTGTTTATTCTGTTCTGAATCAGTAAATTAAGTTTTTGCCTTTCAAGTGGGCTGAGAAGCGTCGGATTAATAATGATTATGTTAGGTTTTGCAGAAATGATTTTTTCATGCAGTATTTCTGTATCAGATAGAGTTGCAATTATGTTGATGTCATTATAATTGTTGAAGATGGATGTGAGTCCTTCGATTATGATATCAGATGGTTCAACAATCATTATGTCAATCTTTCTGCTCATTATTTGTATCTCCTTTCAAGGGTTTCAACGTAGGGAACGAGAATTTTATCCTCTATAAGCGAATGTTTGCCCAGGTCGGACGTAAGCTGCAGTATGTCAAAGATGAGTTCTATGGAATCATCCGGCATAACTGAACTTGGCAGATATTTATAGACTATCTGCGTAAGGTCAGTGAGCGCCTCTTCGATGTTGCTGTGCGATTCCACAAATTTTTGAATGCTGTAATTTTTGTCGCGTTGGCCGTTTTCAAGTTTCTGCATATATGGGAAGACGATTTCTTCTTCGTATGAGAAATGTTTGTGGAATTCATTTTTGTAGTCAGAGAAGAAATCGAGCAGTATTTTGCCATATTTTTCTCCGACCATATCAGCGACGCCGTGCAGATGATGTTCGATATGCGGCAGACGTTTCTCCATATAATATTTGTGGGATGCCAACAAATAAGGGATGAGTTGTGAAAGGTCTGTGTCTGTAATGGTTTGTTTGTCAGGAATATAATTGTCGAATGAATATACATTGCATATCATCAGGAACAAATTGACCGAAACATTGCTCTGTTTGCAAACGTCTTCAACGCTTTTCTCACCGAATCCGAGTGGTATGCCGAATCTGTCCAAAGTCAGGATTAGACTGTTGTTGGTGACTATCAGGTCGGCCATTTTAAGTTTTTTTGAAAAAAGAGTCATGGTGATGGAGTTAAAGCATTTTAAAGCCAAACATTATTTTGAATGTACCTATATGAGGGTTGAGTGACGATGTCAGTATGGCATTGCTGTAACTGGTGAATCCTTTGTTAAGGGTATAGTCATACAGGAAATCCACTGTGAAGAACAATGCATCAAGACCGATACCGGCCTGTGCTGCCATTGCATAATTTGATGATTTTAAATCGCTTATGTATGCATTCAGGTTGTCGTTGACGGCAAAACCGAAACGTGGTCCCGCAAAAATTCTGAAGTTGGTTTTTTTACCGAAGACCAATCCTATATGAACCGGGACATCAATGCTGTGCATCTTGTGTGTGATAACTTCAGCCTGATTGGAATCGGACATGAATAATGTCGGGTTACTGATAATCATGTCAGTCGTTTTTATCGAATAGATGACATCCGGCTGGATATAGAAGTGCTTTCCTGCCTGAAAACGGAAGAAAAGACCTGCATCGAATCCTGGTCCGAATTCGTACTCAAGTCCGTCGGTTTTACTGATGTTGAACTTTGACAGGTTCAAGCCTCCCACAATGCCGAAAGTTGACTGTGCGGCAAGGGACAGAGATGTTGATGCCATTATAAAGATTACTATCAATCTCTTTATGTTCTTCATTTTTCTTTGTTCTTTTCATAGTTAATAAATCAGCAAAATTAATAATTTTATCGAAATATGTGTTATTTTTGCATTTTATTCATCTCAGATAATGAACGAAACAATATTGATATTCGATTTTGGTTCTCAATACACTCAGTTGATTGCGAGACGCCTGCGTGAACTTAACGTTTACTGCGAAATTTACCCTTTCAACAAATTCAGTGAACAGCTGATTGACTCATTAAACACAAAAGGTGTTATCCTTTCCGGAAGTCCTTTTTCGGTAAGAGCTGAAAATGCTCCTGACATTGATTTGTCGTGTGTCAGAGGGAGGTTGCCTGTCCTGGGGATATGCTATGGAGCCCAGTTAATTGCCTTTAAGAGCGGGGGAGAGGTGATGCCTTCAGAAATAAGGGAATATGGTAGAGCCAATCTCAATTTCATTTCGGATAAAAGCAAACTTGTCGCTAACATGTCGATGGGCTCCCAAGTATGGATGTCACATGGTGACACAATATCCGGATTGCCTGATGATTTTTCAGTGATTGCAAGCACTGCTGATGTGAAAGTCGCCGGCTATAAGATTGACAATGAGGACACTTACGGAATCCAGTTCCATCCTGAGGTTTTCCATACTACTGAGGGAACAGTTCTTCTGAAAAATTTTGTGACAGATATATGTGGCTGTAAATGTGACTGGACACCGGCATCTTTTATCGAAACCACGGTGAATTCTTTGCGTGAGAAAATAAAGGACGATAAGGTTATCCTCGGATTGTCAGGCGGTGTTGACTCATCTGTGGCTGCCATGCTTCTACATAAGGCTATAGGCAACAATCTTACATGTATTTTCGTTGACAACGGACTGCTTCGCAAAGACGAGTTCTGCGAGGTTCTCGCATCATATCAGAACATGGGACTCAATGTTATAGGCGTTGACGCAAAACAGCGATTCTACGATGCTCTCAAAGGTATAACTGATCCTGAAACCAAGCGCAAGGCTATCGGCAGGACTTTCGTGGAAGTTTTTGATTCCGAATCGAAAAAAATCACTAATGCTGTATGGCTCGCTCAAGGAACCATTTATCCGGATGTAATCGAATCCACTTCCGTGGCAGGTCCTTCGGCCACGATAAAATCACACCATAATGTCGGCGGGATGCCTAAGGACGTGAAATTCAAGATTGTGGAACCGTTGAGATATTTGTTTAAAGATGAAGTGAGACGTATTGGCACATCTCTCAATATGCCAAAGGACATCCTTAACCGTCATCCTTTCCCGGGACCTGGTCTCGGAATCCGAATCCTTGGCGAAGTCACAGAAGCCAAGGTTAAGATACTTCAGGAAGTCGATAGCATTTTCATAAAGGGATTGAAAACATACAACTTGTATGATACTGTATGGCAGGCATTTGCAGTGCTGCTGCCTGTAAAGTCAGTCGGTGTGATGGGGGATGAGAAGACATACGAGAATGTGGTCGCTCTGCGTGCAGTATGTGCAACCGATGGTATGACAGCTGACTGGGCACATCTCCCATACGATTTTCTGGCAAAAATGTCAAATGAAATAATCAACGAAGTGAAGGGCGTTAACAGGGTAGTGTATGACATAAGCTCAAAACCGCCTGCAACTATCGAATGGGAATAATATTGTGATTAAATAATGCGTTTATTCAACATGAAAAGAATATTCTGTGTTCTATTGCTGCTTTGTTCCACGATGCTTATTATGGCTCAGGAACCTGGGTCGGAGTTCAATAAGAATCTCGTGAAATCCAATGTCATTCAGCAGGTTGACAATAATTATTACTATGTTCATGTGATTGGGGCAAAACAGACATTATATTCCATTGCACATCTTTACGGAGTGTCGGTGAGTCTCATTTGTGAAATCAATAACATAGATTCGGGTGACAATATCTCCGAAGGCCAAACCATTTATATTCCTATTGTTGAAGAAGATGTCGTAGTCCAGGAAG
>JAFYJP010000193.1 GCA_017538085.1 Bacteroidales bacterium
GCCATTATTGCCATCAGAGCCTGAGCCGTGCAGATGTTAGAGGTGGCCTTGTCACGTTTGATATGTTGTTCACGTGTCTGAAGAGCCATACGATAAGCCTTGTTACCATATTTATCGATGGTGATACCTATGATTCTGCCTGGCATCTTACGCTTGTATTCATCCTTTGTTGCGAGAAATGCAGCATGTGCACCTCCGTAACCCATAGGTGTTCCCAGTCTTTGACTTGAACCGATAACGATATCCGCACCCCATTCTCCAGGAGGAGTAAGCAGAACCATGTTGAGCAAATCGACTGCCACTGTAACAATGATGCCCTTTTCATGAGCTTTACTGACAAATTCAGCATAGTCATTTACACTTCCCTTTGCATTAGGATATTGCAAAAATGCACCGAAAAATCCGTCAGCAAAGTCGAACTTGAATTCGTCACCCACAACAACTTCTATTCCGAGATGATGTGCTCTTGTCTTGATGACTGCAATAGACTGCGGAAAAGCATCCTGTGATACAAAAAACTTATTGTCGCCACGTTTTGTAGCCTCACGACTTCTGTTATGAAATGTCATAATCATAGCCTCAGCTGCAGCAGTACCTTCATCAAGAAGCGAACAGTTGGAAATTGGCATCCCGGTCAGATCTGAAACCATGGTCTGGAAATTGAGCAGAGCCTCAAGACGTCCCTGTGAAACTTCCGCCTGATACGGAGTATAGGATGTGTACCATCCTGGATTCTCGAAAACATTTCTCAGGACAACGCCTGGAACTATGGTATTGTAATATCCAAGACCGATGTAAGTCTTGAATATCTTGTTCTTCGCGGCTAAACTCTTGATATGATTGGCATATTCATACTCATTCATACCTTTCGGGAGGTCTAAATCTTCTTTCAATCTGATTTTATCAGGCATTGTCAACTTCATCATTTCCTCCAACGATGAAATTCCAAGCACTTTTAACATTTTGTCTGTCTGCTCCTTATCAGGTCCGACATGACGATTTATAAAGTTGTTAGTGATCATAAGAACTGAATTTTTCTATTTTCTGCAAAAGTAATTATTTTTTAGGCAGAAATGAAACGTTTTTCGTTATTTTTGCACAAAACAAAAAAGAACTTTAACTCATCGAAATAATGTCCGACAACAATATCATAGAAAGAGCCCGCAATCTGTTTGAGGAAAACCTGTACAACGATTGTCTCGAAATTGTTTCAGACTACATAAACGCGGCACCCGACAATGATTCGGACCTCATTGAATGTCTCCTTCTCCGAGGTGATGTGTATAGAAAACTTGCCAAATTCGGCGATGCCCTGCGCGACTACAGGTCTGTAATCCAAATTGACAAAGACAACACCGTAGCACAAACCAAAATTGGTATGGTCGAAAACATCTTATCTATAGAAAACACATTCTACTACGAAAATCCCTACACCGACCTGGACCTGCTTCCGGAGATGTAAGATTTGCAATTGCACGGATTATTATTTTACCACTACTTTTTTTGTAATAATCCTCCCATTATTCAAAATCACAAAATTGAAAATACCATACAAACCATCCGTAAATTTGTAATAATAATTTCCAAAACCAGCTGATTCATTGACAATTAAGTCATCAATGATTTTCCCATCAAAGCTATAAACCTTAACCTCAACATCTCCAACCATGTTAATGAAACGCAGCAGGACACTGCCGTTATTTGGATTAGGCATCACCTGAACCTCTGCCTTATCAAATTCATTCGTACCATAATATGATGTGTGAATCCACAAGGCACTTTCAACAGTATCACAACGATTTATCGCCATAGCATGTAGCTGCACCGAATCTTCGATATAAGTATAAATGTATAGGTTGGAACTCATACCCTTTTCACCGACAGGCTCCACGCGCCAATTGACACAATCGACAGCCCAAACAACAGTGTCAACATGACACAATTCATTCTCAATCTGAAGATTATAGCTACTTACATTGAAATGCAGCTCACTGCCGCCAATAGGCCATGTATCCCCCTGAATCACACTGTAAGGAGTATATTCCAATTCAAGAGTAAGATGGACAATGCTGTCACAGCCGCCAACAGTTTTAAGCGGAATATCATAATCTCCGCTTGTGTCATATTCTATCCCATTGACAATATACGAATCGCAAGCATTAACGAGCACTTTCGTATTCAGATTTTCGTTAACAGTCAGATATAAAGTAATAATGCTGTCACACCCATTTGATGATGTACACGTTCTACTATAAGTTCCGGAGTCAGAAACATAAAAACCATATTTGTCATAAACTGTTCCTTCACAGACAGAGTCAATAATTATGTTCTCAACAGGGCCAATTACTGTCAGATGTAGGTTTATATCAGCCTCACAACAGCCATCGGATACGTTCTTTGGATATATAACTGATGTGTCGGATTGAAATGAAAGGTTAAATCCGAAATGGTCATACAAATCACCTGCACATATCGTATCATAAATATCCTGAATGGCAGGCATACTGGAGAACACAGTTGTTCTGTCACTGGCAATGCTACCGTCATCAGATGTGGCAGTCACTGAATATTCTGTCGTTAGCGCAGGGCTAACAGTTATGTAAGGCATTGTATCTCCTGTACTCCAAAGATAGGTCAACGAGCTGTCATACACTATATTAGTAAGTGGAAAAGACCTTATTGGCCTGACATGCGGAGTCGTGTCCGTTTTACTTAAAAAGTTCAATTTGCCACTCACTCCGTTAATATCAATACCGAACTGCACATACCATGCTTCCAAAGAGTTATATTCCGAACTTGACCAATATATTGACTGTGACATTACTGTTCCGCCATTAGATACTATTTTCTGATTTATAAACGGCATTGCGCTGTATAATTCGGCAAGTTGTCCCGCCGCAGGCAGATACCAGCCATTCGCATAGTCCGTCTTTCCGGCAGCAAATGCAGTGTCATTATTCTGGAACTCTCTGATTTTGTTTGTATTAATATATCCTGAAATATCCTCTAAGGCAGCAATATACAAATCATGCTCGTTATTGCCCGTAAGGTCATCTAAAGACGGAATGTTTTCATATATTCCCCAAGCACAACCGTTAGAAACATCGTTCAAAGCGACCATCCATCCCTCACTGCCGTCAGGATTTATCCAAAACACAACACCTTTCGTACAATCATCGGAATTATATATGACATCTCCGATTTGATAATTCTGGCTCCATGTAAAATACGGAATCAGCAACAAAACCGATATCAGTATCAATAGACGTCTCATAATCCAATTAGCTGTAAATTAAAACGATATAACCGCTCTGCAACTCGCAGCATTAGAATTTTTCTGTACATAAAACACCCAACCGAAATCATTCACAGTCCATGAATTTATATCTGAATTTTCAGTGGAAGACCAAAGCCACCATGGTGCGTGCATTCCGTTTTTGTTTGTCGGAATCTGTGTTCCGCCAGCAATTGCAATTGACGGATTAATAAAATGGATAACCGAATACAGTTTTCTCAACTGACCGATTGCAGGCAGATACCATCCATAATGGACATTTCCAACCTGGCCAGTGTTATGGTTATAATAATAGCACCTGTAAACAGCAGGACAATCATCAAAGTTTTCCCCATAATAATCTTTTATCGCAATAGTATTTGCCATTCCGCACGTATCAGCGAGAGCCTCCTCATAATTATCAATATCAGGAAGATTTGTGACATTTGATTTGTTATTCCATATACACCCATTTCCTCCTGGTGTCCTAAGCGATGCTGCCCATCCGTGGACACCTGTCGTGTCCACATAAAACACCACTCCCATTGCAGTTTTCCCGCTTGAAGCGTAATCGTCAGGTTTGACTGTCGAGCCGTCAGTACACAACAAATCGCCCACACCGATTATTGGCACCCCGCCTTCATCAACGTAACTTTCAGGCCCCATGGCAAATAATCGTATAGTTTCGCCCTCACATGAAAGACTGTCGCCAAATATGGTTACCTGCGGAAATGCCGCCACACTTGTCAACACTAAAAAAAATATTGACAAAAGGCGAGATATATTCCGTTTTGTATTCATTTTTTTCTCTTATTCTTCACAACACTGCTTATAATCAGATACAATACAAATGCGGCACCTAAAATTAAAAGACCGATTTTGATTTCATTATAGACTTTCCTCAACAGTTCTTGCTGCGAATACAGGAAATATCCTAACGCTATGAGGATGATATTCCATAAGCCTGCACCTAATGAAGTATATCCAATGAACTGACCTAAATTCATTTTCGAGAGTCCGGCAGGTATAGAAATCAGCTGTCTGATACCTGGGACCAGTCGCCCGATGAAGGTTGATGACTTGCCGTGGTCAACAAAATACTTCTCAGCTTTTTCTATCTTCTCCCTATTAATCAGCAACAGATGGGCCAATTTCGTATCTGCAAGCTTATACACCACCACTCTTCCGAGCGAAATCGACAGAAAATAATTTATCAAGGCGCCTGCTATGGCACCAAACATTGCACAAAGAAATATCAAAACAAGATTCAGTTCACCGGTATGAGCAGCTTTCCATGCGGCAGGCGGCAGTACAACCTCCGATGGGAATGGAATAAAAGAACTCTCCACCGTCATCAGTAACGTTATCGTATAATAATTGATGTTGTTCATGTACCAGTTGGTAACTCTACGAATAAAAGAACTTTTCTCCACAGAATTATCCGTTCCCTGTAAATTCGCAGATTCAACAGATTCCTGTGTTACAGTGTCAACTGCCTCCTGTAAGGTTTCATAACCAACTGTTTCCTGTAAACCGACAGAACAAACGCCATTGCCAAACAGTAACAAAAAAAACAACATTAATATTACAATCACCAATTTATCACGCAATCCGGCCTTCATTGAATTTTCTTTTAAATATTGTAAAACAACATGTTAAATCCCAATTCTGCAAAAATACAACAATATTCATCTTTTCATACTATATCTATGAAAAAAACTTTATTTTTGCAAAAAAGAAACACACAACAAATGTTTGATTTTTTAGACAGAACTCTTCTCAAATGGCTTACAAACACTAATGTTGCAAGTCAAAAGACCACTTACATCATCTATTACGCAATTTTAATCATAGCAGTTTTAGGAATTTCTTTTCTGCTGCTTGTCATATCCAAGAAATTGTTCAAACGTTGGGGGAAAAAACTTGCCGACCGCACATCCAACACATTTGACGATGAACTTTACAGCAACAACTTTTTCACCAAATTATCTCTCCTGATACCATTAACCTTCTGTGACAAATTAATAAAACTGATAAGCAGCCATTACAGCATAACTCTCGGATTTTTCAATGCTTTGATTAAAGCCCTTTATGTCATTGCATTTTTACTTCTGATATTCACACTGCTCGACGTATGGAACTATAGATATAAAAACAAAAATTTTGGGTCGGGTAGGTCTATAACCAACATTGTCCAGGCAATTAAGATATTCTTATCCATAATCTGCTTTTTTATAGTTCTTTCACTGCTTTTCAAAATAAAGACTTCGAAAATATTAACTGCACTTGGTGCTTCATCTGCTGTATTAATGCTGGTTTTCAAGGATACCATCTTGGGCTTTGTCGCCGGCATTCAACTCGCCTTCAACAAGATGGTTCTCGTAGGTGATTGGATAGTGATGCCTTCTCATGGTGCTGACGGAATAGTCATAGAAATCTCCCTTATTACTGTAAAGGTACAGAACTGGAACAAGACTGTAACCACGATACCAACCTACAGTATGATTTCAGAATCTGTAACCAATTATCGTTACATGCGGGAATCAGGTACGAGAATGATAACCCGTTCTGTTTACATTGACGCATCAACGGTGAAGTTCTGTGATGAAGAACTTATGGAGCGTCTGAAAAAAGTCGATTACATAAAAAAATATCTCGATGACAAAGCCACCGAGATATCCTCTTATAATTCAGACTGTCACACTGACACGAGCGTCGTCATTAACGGTCGGCGTCAGACCAATCTTGGAATTTTCAGGGCCTATATTTTCTACTACCTGAAAAACAGTCCCCACATTGACAACAATTCCGATCTTCTCGTCCGCCAGAAACAGTCAACCAACTATGGAATTCCTTTGGAAATTTATGCTTACACTTCGACTTCATCATTCATTCCTTACGAAAACATACAGTCAGATATTTTCGATCACATATTTGCAAGCATAGAATATTTCGATCTTAAGATATTCCAAAGTCCGGCGGGAAAAGACTTGTTACATCCTTAAACCGTCATTATTTCCTCTTCCTTTACTGCAAGCATCTTGTCAACCTTTGCAGTAAAATCGTTGGTCATATCCTGTATTTTGGTGTCAAGAACCTTGATTTCATCCTCTGACACTCCATTGGATTTCAGGTCTTTGGATGAATTATTTGCCGTTTTTCTGACTGATCGGACACTCACCTTTGCAGTTTCGGCTTCCTGACGGATTTTCTTGACCATGTCCTTACGTCTTTCTTCAGTGAGTGCTGGGACTATGATTCTCAGAACCTCACCGTTGTTAATAGGATTGAAGC